>CAYNKF010000107.1:0-7680 GCA_964397705.1 uncultured Balneolaceae bacterium
CCGCTTTTAAATGTGTACTTAATATAATACGGTTACCATTAAAATGGTAAATCGTCATCGATATCGTCGAAATCTTCATTTAGGTCGACGTTGCTCGATACCGGTTGTGAATTATCAGGCTTTGGAGGGACATCGCCACCGCCTTCACCTTTACTGTCAAGCATCGTCATAGTTAACGCTTTTATCTCTGTAGAATAACGTGTTTGACCTTCTTTATCTTCCCACTTTCGTGTTTGAATAGGACCTTCAATATATACCTGTGACCCCTTTTTTAGATATTCCTGACAAATTTCGGCCAAGCGTCCCCAAGCCACCACGCGGTGCCATTCTGTGTTCTCTTTCCATTCGCCCTGCTTATCTTTATAACGCTCGGATGTTGCAACTGATAAATTTGCAACGGCTGTATTAGACTGCGTATAACGTACATCAGGGTCTTGTCCTAATCGGCCGATAATCATTGCTTTATTGAGTGAACTCATAATATTTCCTCATTTATTTTTATTGTTTCGTTCTAAAGGTAAGATATATTTTGGAGGAAATCCTTACAGAAAAAAATCTTGGCAAGCCCCTTACCTATTATGAAATAGGTAAAAATATTATCGTGTATTAAAATTGTTATCTTAGTTAATTGAAATGAAATAAAGCAACATGTCCGTAAAGAATAACTTCTAACATGTCGACTAGAACACTTACAATTTCGATTTTACTGATTCTAATTAGTTTTCTTTCTACTTCGGCAAAGTCATATGAAATTCCTGATGTTCGAGTAGAAGTTACCATTAAAAAGGATGGCACTGTTCACATTACCGAACATCTTACCTACGTTTTTGATGGATCTTTTTCCTGGGCAGAATACCAAATCCCAAGACAGGGTTTTTCAACAATTAATGATATCCAGATTCTCGAAAATGGAAAATCATATATCAACAAAAATACGGAAGTCCCCGGTACATTTAATGTATCAAAAAATGATAAGGCAATTAAACTAAGGTGGTATTATTCTGCAGAGGATGAAAAACGAACGTTCACTGTTTCATACGTACTAAAGGATGCACTAACTATTGGTCCGCAATGGTCACAATTTTTCTGGAACTTTTTATCAGATAATAGAGCAAAAGCGACGAATCAGCTGGATATCACGATTCAACTGCCAAAATCAGTTTCAGTCGATTCCCTCTACGGTTGGATACGAGGTCCCAAAGGACAATTTAATCTTCAAAAATCGGTGGGAGTATTCACAGTTGATGCTTCCAATATTAATGATGACGAATTTGCAAAAGTCAGAACGGTATTCCCGACTGAAGTTTTAAATAAGTCACAAACTTCTATTACCGACGAAGGTTTCTCACTCGATCAGGCTCAAAAAGAGGAGCAAACATATCAAGAGCAACGCGACCAACAGATACAACGCCAGAAGTATCTTTCTGATCTTTGGGAAACACTGAATTATGTAATCATTCTGCTGAGTATTCTTGTTTTCTACCTGCTATATCAAAAATACGGAAAACGACATTCCACCTCTCGTTTTTCATCTACGGAAACAATAATGATACCAGGGCAACTTCGTCCCGCAGCTATTGGTTGGCTCTTGCAGGGACGAAATATCACCAGTAACTTGCTCATGGCTACGGTTCTCGATCTGGCCCGAGCAGGATATTTTAACATCCAAGAAGAACCGCCCGAAGAGGGATTTTTAGCAGATGACAAGCCGACATTTTCTATAGAGCGAACGGCAAAACAATTACAGGAGGAATTGCAGGGATGGGAAAAACAAATTATTAGCTTTGTTGAACAACGTATCGAAGATAATCACCAAAAAATACATGAAATCTTTAAGGGGACTAATTCTGAGGTATCCTCATGGTTTACCAAGTGGAAAAACAGCTTTAAAGAATACGCCTTTGATCAAGGTTGGATTGATAAGCAAAGCTATACCGGCTGCTACTGGAATATTGCAGTGCAATCATTACTTCTTGTAGCAAGTATTCCGGCACTAATGTATGCTGGTCCTGCTGGATTAGTCGCCCTCTTTGTTACCATGTTTGCCCTAATATTTTCTTTTCTGATTATTCGGCGTACTTCCAAAGGAGAAGAAATATATCATCAATGGAGCAACTACAAAAAAGGCCTTGAAAATGCCAAGGAACATAGTATTTCCTCCGACAAACTAGATAAAAATTTTATCTATGGGCTGGCTTTAGGTCTGGGAGAACAAGAACTTGAAGATATTATCGCTACAAATGCTGATGGTATACCTGTTATTGCCTGGATTGCTTTCAGCCCAAATACCAGCTCGATGGCAAGTGTTGCCAGCAGTTTTTCAACCCTCGGGGCAACAGGCGCAACTTCTTTTCCTGGAACATCAGGGGGAGCAGGAGCATCTGCCAGTGCTGCGGGAGGTGGGGCTTCGGCAAGTGCAGGCTAATAATTCCAACCTATGAGGCTTTCAATCTGGTCTATTTTCAGCGGATCTTGTGCACTTAGTGCGCTATCAAAAGTAGCTACCAGATAATTGAGTGCAATCTCACAACGCTTACTGTTATCAGATTGCTTTTCTTCAATGAGCAGCGCCATCTGAAAGAGCCTTATTAATTGCTTAAATAGTGGTTTGGCAGTGGCTTCAATCCTATCACGATCATTCAACGCACGAATGTCTTTCCATATCGTTTTTATTTCAGTCAGTTTCTTTGCCATAAGTCCGCCATGTTTTGTAGAGTGATCTGCTGCTTTTTCAATCATTTCAAAAATTATATCGAGTCCTCGAGACTTTTCTGTAGCACGAAGTATATCCAACACAATAATATTTCCGGAACCCTCCCAGATCGGTAATACATTGATATCTCGCAGCAATTTAGGCATCACAAAATCCTCAATATAGCCGTTTCCTCCCATTAGCTCCATACATTCTCGGACACTGTATACAGCATTCTCAGCCGACCACCACTTGGCCATAGGTGTAATCATTCGTAGCAGATGTTGCTCGTCTTTGTCCCCTGTTTCAGCTGCATCCATAGCCCGCAATACACGCCATACCAGTAGGAAGTCAGCCAAATATTTTGCTCCTAATTCGAGAAATTTTTCTCTGATGAGTGCATGGTTGACGGCTCGTTTTCCAAAGGTTTTACGATGATTCAGATACTGCCACGCCTCGACAATAGCTCGACGATTCCCTGCCAGTGCCGCCACAGAATTGTAATTACGAGAAATATTGATCATCTGCGCCATATTCTTAAATCCTTCGCCCTCTTTCCCAAGCCTTTTGCCAACCGTATTTTGAAATCGAACCTCCGCCGAAGCCATTGAGCGTACACCCAGTTTATCTTTCAGACGAATAATCTGCATTGGGTTTCGCTCACCATTAGGCAGCTGCTTTTCGACCAAGAAAAGCGACAGTCCACGAGTACCTTTTTCAAGCGGTCCTGTTCTGGCTAATGCCATAATCACATCGGCATTGACATTGCTACAAAACCATTTTTCTCCATTTAATCGGTATTCATCTCCACTTATTTTATCAGCTGTACACAAATTAGCTCCTACATCCGATCCACCGGATTTCTCCGTTAAAAACATAGCTCCTGAAAAAAGTTTACTCCCCTCCTTGGCTCCCAACTTTGGTAATAGCCGTTTTTTATCTTCCTCATCCCCAAACTGTTCAACTAAATAAGCTACACCGTCGGTCATACAGTGGGGGCAATATTGACCCAATTCGCTCATCGCATACAGTTGGCCAAGGGCAAAACTCATTTGATGCCGATTTCCAGAAAATTTTCCTCTTTTTTCCGGATGATATTTCAGATAAAACATTTCTGATTTCGCTGCAATATCCATCAAATCCCAATAGGCAGGATGAAATTCTACTTCATCAATATCTTCCCCAAATTTATTGCGCTTCTTAAGCACTGGCCCATTTTTATCAGCCTTCTGTGAAAGTTCATCCATATCAGTTGCCGCTACCGCTCCCAGCTCATTTAATTTGCCATCCAGAAATTGCTCGGCCTTTTCAGAAAAATGCCGGTTAACGTAATCACGGAGAATTAAATCAGAGCTATAAAAATTTTGGCTGGTTTTGAAATCATTAGTGAGCACTTTGTTTTTAGAAGGTGACATATTAAAACTCTCTATTTTAGTTTTTAGAACTCATAAAGCAGTATAAATAAAAAAAGGACGGGAAATCATCCCGTCCCTAAAGTCAAATGCCGAAACAAAGTTCAGGACAACGTGATAACTTTCTAAATTTTTACTTATCAGTGAGTGCAACTACACCCGGCAGATCTTTACCTTCCAGGAACATCAAGCTGGCCCCGCCGCCGGTAGAAACGTGCGAAACTTCTTCTTCAAGTCCGGCTTTTTTAATGGCCGATGCTGAATCACCACCACCAATAATGGTCGTGCCTCCGAGTTTTGTAGATTCCGCAAGAGCTTCTGCAACAGTATTCGTACCCTCGGCATAGTTTGGCATCTCAAAAACACCCATGGGACCATTCCATACCACAGTTTTTGCATTTTTGATGATGTTGCCGAATGAGAGACAGGTCTGCGGGCCAATGTCTACCCCCATCCAACCGTCTTCGATGCCATCCTCATCAACGACTTTGTGCTCGGCATCATTTTTAAATTCTTTGGCTGCAACTGAATCCACTGGCAACACAAAATTGACGTCCTTCTCATCGGCTTTCTGCATCAACTTTTTGGCTAAATCTACTTTGTCATCCTCAACGAGAGAATCTCCAATAGGTAATCCTTTTGCTTTATAAAAGGTGTAGGTCATGCCACCACCAACGAGGATACTGTCGACTTTATCCAACAAATTTTCAATCACTCCAATCTTATCAGACACTTTTGCTCCCCCAAGAATAGCAACAAAAGGACGTTCGGGATTATTAATCGAGTCATTAAGATACTTAATCTCTTTTTCCAATAAATATCCTGATACCGCTGGCTGCAGGAACCGAGTTACTCCGGCTACTGAAGAGTGTGCTCTATGACTGCTTCCAAATGCATCATTACAGAATAAGTCGCCATGCTCAGCAAGCTGTTTGCAAAAGCCTTCGTCATTGGCTTTTTCACCTTTATGAAAACGCACATTTTCCAGCAAAACAATTTCTCCGTCTTTAGCCTCTTCAATCACAGTTTTTGTCTCTTCTCCTATACAATCCTCAGCAAAATGGACTTTCGTGTCGACGAGCGTTCGTAAATGCTCTGCAACCGGCTTCAAACTGAGCGATTTATCTACTTCTCCACCCGGGCGACCAAGGTGACTCATAAGAATAAGTTTACCGCCGTTATCTGTTACATAATTAATGGATGGCAAGGCCTGTACCATACGGTTATCATCGCCAATGTTGCCATCTTTTATAGGCACGTTAAAATCTACGCGCATCAACACCTTTTTACCTTCTACCTGTACATCTTCAATCGTCATCTTATTCATAATTGCCTAAAATTTTGAGCTGTTTACTAATAGTTTTGATACTGAATTTACCAGCTTATTGAAAGCCGTCCAAACCCGCCATCAAACCATGTGGGGTCTCCAATTACTTTTTCGGTGCCACGTCCAGTTTGGGTATCTCCATCAAGATCGTACGAAATGCCTGTCACTAAGTAAAACTTAGGGCTAAATCGATAACCAATAGAATATGTAAACCGAGCATTATAATCCCTGACAATGCTGTATGTTCTTCTAAATTCAAAACTCCGCACCCCATTCGATGCCTTTTCTCCCTGCGGTCGGCTATACTCTGCATGGAACTCAAGTCCAGTTCTAAGTCCTGAATCAATAGGATCATAAAACAGCCTGCTTTTTACGGTGATGGGTTCCTCCAGGTAATCGAAGGGAACACGCTCAAAGCTGTGCCGCCTTAAATCTCCCGGCACCTTTTCTCCCTCCAAGCGATCTCTATCATGCCCATACCATAGCCACTGTTCCAAAATAAATGAGTTAATTCTGCCCGTGGCATAAAGACCCAGTTGATTTGTAATCTGCCAATTACCAAAATTGAGGTCATAGTTAGAGTCCAATGTGGGCTTTCTTGTTAATTTTGAAAAGGTTCGCTGATATGTGACTCCAATGGTAAAGAGAGGATGGTCATATTCGACTAACGCGCCCACATAATGTGCCCACTCTTCATCAATGTAATTACTGGTATCAGCATGCACCTCTACCCTTTTGCGGGAATATGTTTGCATCCCTCCCATAACCTCAATTTTTACCCTATTGGTTTGGGAACTGAGATATTTCAAAGAAAGCAGTTCCGGACTGTTAGAATACTGGTGAGTAACCTCATACCGTTTATTCCATTTGTTTCGACTGTCTTTAGCTAAATCCTGTACGACATTACTCCCCCAATCCAGTATACTTGCACTCACTTGCACCATACCCTCATCAAAGGTTCCATACCGATAGAAAAACGTGGCATCCAGATCGGCTTTATTTTGGCTCAGGGTATGGCTTACACCTAAATAGTGCTTGCCCGCAATATTTCGGATATAACCGAGATTAAACAGAAATCGATTGGTACGGATATTTTCTGCATGATACCCATCAATGGATAGCTGGTTCTTATCATTGAAAGTAATATCACTTTTAATCGTATTTTCGACCGCAAATTGCGTGGCATTTAAACTGCCTGTGGACATTCGATAGGCGTTCTCAGCCTGTTCAAAATCATAATCCTGAAACAACGTAAACCCATACGTAATTAGATCTAGGTTATGCTCGGGACTCATTTCATTGAGATGCTCGCGAAATAATCCACGATTAAAATGAGTACCTCCATAATTATGTGAGCGGTCCAGCATAAAATTACGAGTGCGTTGCTCCCATCCCAGTAACGTAGCTGTTGTAGATATTCTAGATGTTGAATCCTGCCCACTGACAGTATTAAATGGAGAAAGCAAAAAGATAAAACCAATGAAACTCAAAAATACTATTCTGGGATAAAACCGGATGTGCATTGATGATAGTCGGGTTTAAATGTTAATCAAATATTTTCAGCAAATAGAGTCGTTCAAAGAATTCAATGGTACCATAAACTATCAGTTCAGTCAAACCCTGCTTTTCTATCCAAAATTAAATATCTTAGACTGATTAATTATAAAACTAAAAATGGAGATATGGATACCGTTTATTTCGATCACGCCGCCACAACGCCTGTTGATGAGCGTGTGCTTGAAGCAATGACCCCTTACTTTACTGAACACTATGGAAATGCCAATTCTCCCCACGGATTGGGTAATAATGCCAAAGTTGCCGTTGAGGAAGCAAGGGAAAATATTGCCGAAATAATCGGCGCCGAACCAGCCGAAATCATCTTTACCAGTGGAGGTACAGAAAGTGACAATTGTGCCATAAAGGGCGTTGTTAATGCCACGGGCAAAACAGAAGTCATCACTTCTCCCCTTGAACATCATGCTGTATTACATACTGCTGAGGCTCTAAAACGTCACGGTGCAAAACCGGTATACCTGGAACCAAATAATAAAGGCATTATCACTGCAGAAAAAGTTGAGGAAGCTATCAACGATAATACAGCGTTGGTTTCGTTGATGCACGTCAATAATGAAATTGGTTGCATTAACCCTCTAATAAAAATTGGTAAAGTTTGCAAAGAGCATAACATCCCCCTCCACTCAGACACCGTTCAAAGCGTTGGTAAAATTCCGGTGGATGTGGATGAGCTG
>CAYNKF010000108.1:0-7664 GCA_964397705.1 uncultured Balneolaceae bacterium
TCTTATATTCAAAAGACTAATTTTTGAATATAAATTGTGATAACGTGTTTATAACATTTGAAGGGATTGATGGAAGTGGCAAATCTACTCAGATAGAAAAACTACGTAAACGTCTTGAAAAAAAAGGTGCCCAGGTGGATGTCTATAGAGACCCGGGAGGTCCAGTTGTTTCGGAACAAATCAGAGATATATTACTAAATCCAGATTTTGAAATTGATTCCGTCACAGAACTTCTATTGTTTTCTGCCTCTCGTTCTCAATTGATGGCAGAGAATGTGCTGCCGGGACTTAAAGAGGGAAAAGTCGTTATTTTAGATCGTTTTTTTGATTCAACAACAGCCTATCAAGGATACGGGAGAAAGTCGGTATCTCTTGAAGAGATACAAAAACTAAATACCATTGCCAGTCATAAACGTAAGCCTGATTTGACTATCTATATGAAATTGTCATTGGCTGACGCCAAAAGAAGAATGGCTAAAACAAAAGACAGAATGGAACTGGCGGGTGATGAATTTTTCGAGAAAGTAATTTCGGGATATAATAAATTGGCAGCACGTGAAGATCGTTTTTTTACTGTGGATGCAACCAAACCTGTTCCGAAAGTACATGATCAAATTTGGCAATATGTTGATCAAAGATATTCATCATAGGCAATAGTTTAGCTTTTAGTTTGAATGATAGGAGTGGGAAACGCATTATTTAAAATTTTTTTCCAAGTGTTGATATTAGTGGTGCAGACACTCTCAATGCAGAAAAATTTATCGATGGTTTGAAAATAGATTCAAACTTAAGCGCGAAATTTATTGCTGAAAACAGATAAAATGCTTATCTTTATCGCATTGTGGATTAACCTTACTACAAAATTGAAAATCTCCTTAGAATATCTTTTCAATTTTTAATTTTAACCAACTCTGAAGTATAAATTATGGCGCACGAAAGAATTGAAGTTGACCTGCCTCTAGCCAAAGTCTATGAATACTTAAGTGATCCAACTTACTTTCCTCACTTCTTTGAACGAATTGAAAAAGTCAACAAAATAAATTCTCAGACATTCGAATATTGTACCACACTTGGTGGCGAAAATTTTGAATGGACAACGAATATCATTGATGATCTACGAAACACCCGTTTTGCTTGGATTACTATTAATGGTAATCTAAATCAAACTGGGACCATCCGTTTTACACCACTTGATAATGGAGAGCGTACACGGGTCGATTTTAGTCTCGATTACCGAACGTTTTATGGTGAGCCTGATGAAGAATTAGCCAATTTTATTAAGGGACTTCCTGCTCAGATGAAAAAAGATCTTCAGCGTTTTAAAGAAGAAGCTGAAGACGGGACATTTAAGCAAAAGGCTGATGATACCCTTGCAAAAATTGAAGAAGAGGAAGCTGAGGCTCAAGCAGAAGCTGAAGAAGAGGCAGCAGCATAACTAATTTCACATTTAGTAACTTTTTAAATGCGCACTGAAAAGTGCGCATTTTTTTTGTCTACAAAATTCATGACCCTTTCTCAATTTGTACAGAGTACCGATAGCAATCGTCCTCATTATTTGCTCCTTGGCCATCCGGTGAAGCATAGTTGGTCTCCGTTGATGCATAATATTGCTTTGCGTCATCATGATATAGAAGCTGAGTATTATGCTATAAATGTACAAGATAATGAGCTTATAGATTTAGCTTCCTTTTTCAATAGCGATCTCTTTTTGGGAGCGAATGTTACTATTCCTTACAAGCAGACCATTGCTAATTATATGGATGGAATTGATTCCTCAGCGCGAGAAATTGGCGCTATTAATACTATTGTTAAAAACGATTATCGACTAGAGGGATACAATACCGATTACTCCGGATTTATTGAACCGCTGCAAGCTTATGAGTTCGAGCTGGAAGGAGCGTCAGCTGTAATTTTTGGTACAGGAGGGGCAGCCCGGGCTATTGTCTATGGACTAGCGAATATGGGAGTGGGTGAAATATTTTTAGTGTCACGATCTCCGAGCCGTATAACATCATATCGTAATCATAGTCAAGTACAAATTGTATCTTACGAAAACTGGCCCTCTTTTGCTGATGAGGCGTTGTTGATTGTCAATGCAACCCCTTTGGGAATGCATCCCAAAATTAATTCATCTCCGGTTCGTGACCAGGAGAAGCATTATCTTGAAGCAAAAATATGTTATGATATCGTTTATAATCCTGTTGAAACAAAGTTTCTAAAACAAGCTTCAGAAGTTGGGGCGCAAACGATTGATGGATTAGAGATGTTGATCCAACAGGGCAGCAAATCCTTTAAGCTATGGACCGGTCGTCCGTTTCCCGTTAATATTGTACGAGATACTCTATATGAAAAACTTGAAAACTGATTTATCTGTTATTATTCCTCAAATTGTGCAGGAGGACAAAGAAATCCGGGCTTGGTTTACCCTTAAAAACCAGGAATTCCAACGCCCCGGCCAAGACATTGCAGGATTAAATCTGGGCTTTAATACCCCAGAGAAAAAAGAGCAGGTTGCTCAAAATAGATTGGCTTTACTCAATAACTTGAGTATTGATGCTGATTGGGTAGCTTATGCCGACCAAGTGCATAGTAATAGAATACAATTCGTTACCCATGGAGGTACCTACCCTTCAACAGACGGATTGGTTACAAAAGTGCCGGGTTTAACACTTGCTATTCAAGTTGCTGATTGTGCCGCGGTATTATTATGGGATGCCAAAAATAGTGTAATTGCAGCCCTTCATGCCGGATGGCGTGGAGTCGTGGGAGATATTATTCCCAAGGGAATCCAAAAGATGAAAGCGCAAGGGGCGAATACATCAAAAATAAAAGCATTTATTAGCCCCTGTATTTCATTAAAAAACTTTGAGGTGGGTATGGAAGTCGCCGAACAGTTTCCAGACCAGTTTGTAAACTATACCGATTTTGAAAAGCCCCACGTTGACTTGAGGAATTATATAAATTATCAGCTTTCAGATGAAGGAATCCCCATTAATCAGATTGAGATTCAAGAGGAATGTACCATTAGTGAAACTGATAAATTTTATTCTTATCGACGAGAAGGAAAACAAAGCGGGCGGATGTTAGCTCTAATCCAAATTTCAGAATGATTAGCACAATACTGTGAGAGTTTCCTATGCACCGGGATATTATGCTCCCATTCCTGATGAACATATTTTTCCCATGAAAAAATTTAAGGGCTTGCATCAATATTTTTTGGAAGAAAATATCATTGCTTCTTCTGATGTTGTTGCCCCGTCTATGGTTGATATGGCTAATTTACAGATGGTGCATACCCAAGATTACGCCAATGGTATAATGGAAGGAAATCTTACCAAAAAGAAGTTGCGCCGCTTAGGATTACCTTGGTCAAAAAGATTGGCAATGAGATCGCGCTTGGCTGTACAGGGTACAATTAATGCAGCGATAATGGCTTTGCAAGATGGTATTGCGGGGAATCTGGCCGGGGGCACACATCATGCGATGGCAGACTTTGGCGAAGGGTTTTGTGTCTTTAACGATGTTGCCGTGGCGATCAAAGTGTTACAGCAATCGATGTGGGCCAAAAATATTTTAGTTATTGATTGTGATGTACATCAGGGAAATGGGACAGCCGCTATTTTTAAGGATAATCCCAACGTGTTTACCTTTTCACTCCACGGTGAAAAGAACTATCCCTTTAAAAAGCCGCCTTCATCACTGGATATTGGATTACCGGATAACACAAAAGATGATCAATATTTAAAAACACTCGGTGATGCTCTGGATGTAATTTTTGAAGATTTTAATCCTGATTTGGTATTTTATTTAGGTGGTATTGATCCGTTGGAGACCGATCATTTCGGCCGATTATCACTAA
Source organism: uncultured Balneolaceae bacterium (assembly GCA_964397705.1). GTDB lineage: Bacteria > Bacteroidota > Rhodothermia > Balneolales > Balneolaceae > Fodinibius. The sequence goes on from CAYNKF010000108.1 coordinate 3,860, forward strand.
CGAATGAAGGATTGCAACGGCGCGATAGGATAGTAATTCGAAAAGTGATAGGACAGGATGTGCCTCTTGTATTACTACTTTCAGGGGGATATGCCCCAACACTAAAAGAAACGGTCTTGGCACATGCATTGATGTATAAAGTGGCTAAAGAATTAAAGTATTAACTGAACTTTTGAGGCGATAAATGATTCTGAGTTCTATCTCATTTTATCTATCTTCAGAGCTATTTTGAAATTGAATTATTGCTTTTGAAACAAAAGAATATTGTCATATTGGGTTCCACCGGTTCGATCGGTGAACAGGCACTGCAAATTGTTCGGGATCATCCCGATCGTTTTAGTGTGCTGGGTATCAGCTGTAACAGCAGCTGGCAGAAGCTATTAGAACAGGTAGAGGAATTTCAACCCCGGTATGCGTTGGTTGCTAGGGAGCAGTATGCAGATGAATTACAAGAAAAAATGCCCTCGAATACAGAATTGCTCGTTGGACGTGAGCAGTTGCTTGAACTTGCTACGCTTGAGGATGCTGATGTAATATTAAACAGCTTGGTAGGATATTCAGGCTTTGAACCTACCATTGAAGCCTTAAAGGCAGGTAAAAAGGTGGCATTGGCTAATAAAGAGTCCCTGGTTGTTGGGGGAGAAATTATCAACGATCTTATTAAGGATGACAGGAGTCAGCTCATCCCGGTGGACTCTGAACACAGTGCAATGCTCCAGTGCTTGGTGGGAGAACCCATCGACAAAATAGAAAAACTTGTTATTACGGCCAGTGGCGGACCATTTCGCACATGGTCAAAAAAACAGATGCATGACATTACGGTAGATGATGCCCTTGATCATCCCAATTGGTCGATGGGGGCCAAAATTACCATCGATTCAGCTACTATGATGAATAAAGGGCTTGAAATCATTGAAGCCCACTGGATGTTTGACATGCCGTTAGACAAAATTGAAGCTGTTGTCCATCCCCAAAGCGTAATTCACTCAGTGGTAACATTTACGGATGGATCAAGTAAAGCACAGTTGGGACCGCCAACAATGCAGGTTCCTATTTTGTATGCACTAACGTATCCGGAGCGTACAACGCTTGATGCTCCGCGATTGGATTGGCAGTCGGCCTTTGATTTGACGTTTGAGCCAGTTGATTATGAGCGATTTCCCTGTTTGCGTTTAGCTAATGAAGCAATCAAGGAAGGAGGATTGGCCCCGGCTATATTGAATGCCGCCAATGAGATAGCGGTAGAGCGATTTCTAAATAAAGAAATTACGTATATTGACATCCCAAAAGTAATTGAATCGTGTTTGGATCAATTAAATAAATCTGGACCAGTTACGTTAGAATCATTGAAAAGAATAGATCAACGGGCCAGAGAATTGGCATTAACTATATAAGAATTATCTTGTTTCATGGAGTGGATTGTAAGTTTATTATCAACGCTGGGAATTTTTGCCGCAGCCCTTTTAATTTTGGTATTCTTTCATGAGTTGGGGCACTTTTTAGCGGCTAAATTATTTGGAATGCGTGTAGAGCGCTTCTCGCTTGGATTTCCTCCTCGTATTTGGGGCTTTCAAAAAGGAGAAACTGATTACTGTATTGGAGCTACTCCATTGGGCGGTTATGTAAAAATTTCGGGCATGATCGATGAAAGTATGGACGATGATTACCTGGACGAAGAGCCTAAGCCTTGGGAATACCGTAGTAAACCGGTGTGGCAACGTATCATTGTGATTACGGCAGGAGTCATTTTTAACATGATTCTGGCCGTTGCTATTTATGCAGGATTGGCTTTTTCGAATGGAGAAACGAAGGTTAAGCTCGATAGCGTAGATAGTATTTACGTCGCAGAAAATTCCCTGGCGGCTCAAGTGGGGTTTCAATCGGGTGACAAGTTAATAGGCGTTAACGGGGAAGAAGTGCCTTATTTTCAGGATCTGTTTTCACCCAATAAAATGATGGCTTCTTCGCTAAGTTACATGGTCATGAGAGATGGACGGCAAGTTACTGTTCCTGTGGCTGATAGTCTGCTTGATGAGATAGGGCAACAGGGTTTAGTATCCCTAAATAATGCAATGCCTAGTGTGCCTATAACCCGCGTGGTTTCGGGAGAGCCAGCCGATCGTGCCGGTATTCAACAAGGGGATCTTATTACCGCAATTAATGGTGAGAAAGTAGGGTATTTACAGGAACTGATTTCACGAATTACAAGCTCTACGGATAATATAACAGTAACTGTCAATCGTGATGGCGCTACTCATGAATATACGTTGATGCCCAACGAAAATAATAAGTTGGGGATTGGATTTAATCCGGAACCTGAGGAGTATTTTGCTATTGAGCGTTTTCAATATGGGCTTCTTGAGTCAATGGATTTTGGGCTGCAGCGAACGAATGAAACAGTTTCGGGGATTATTGGAGGTTTCAGTAAGATGTTTTCAGGTGATATTTCGGTTCGGGATAATTTGGGGGGGCCCGTAGCTATTGCCAATGTCACCAAACAGGCAACGGATGCCGGCGGATTTATCGGCTTTTGGAATATTACGGCCTTTTTGAGTATTACACTGGCAATTATGAATATATTACCTATTCCAGTGCTTGACGGAGGGCACTTAATGTTTTTAATCTACGAAGGAATTACCAGGCGCGAGCCATCGCCCAAAGTACGTATGGCACTCCAGCAGATTGGGTTTCTGCTTATCATAGCCCTCTTTATTTTTGTTACCTTCAATGATATTCTGCGACAGTTCGGCTAACTAAATACTACTATATATGTTTGCACGCGAGGGATATACAACTATATTCGTAACCCTTATCTTTGCACTTATTGTAAGTGGAATTGCTCGATACATTGAGCCTCATTGGACAGCCTATCTGTTATATACGGCTATGGCCTTGCTGGTAGCTTTTATTCTGTACTTTTTTCGTGATCCCGATCGGGAGATTACTGTAGGCGAAAACGTCGTACTTTCACCGGCAGATGGAAAAATTGTACAAATTAAAGAGGTTGAAGAGGGGAGATATATCAAAGGTCCTGCTACTCAGATTAGTATTTTTCTTTCTCCTCTTGACGTACATGTGAATCGGATTCCGGTAACGGGGACCCTGGAATATCTTGAATATGAGCCTGGGATTTTTCTTGCAGCCTATGATCATCGGGCTTCGGAGTTAAATGAGCGTGCTGATTTTGGAGTAAAGCATCCGTCAGGGGCAAAAATATTTTTTAGACAAATTACCGGGCTTCTTGCACGTAGAATTGTTTATCATATCGAAAAAGGGGATAAACTCGAGGTCGGAAATAAATTTGGAATGATGAAGTTTGGTTCGAGAATGGATATACTTGTTCCGCCGGAAGTCGAGGTGAATGTCTCGGAAGGCGAAAAAGCCGTAGCCGGAAAGACAATTTTAGCTACTATCACCCCATAAGATGAAATACCCCATACAAAAGTGGAAACGATTTCGTCGTCGTAGAAAGCGTAAAAAAAGAAATAATGGTCGTTCAAGGAAGCAGATTCCCCGCACAGTAATACCCAGCTTTTTTACGCTAATGAATTTATTTTGCGGGTTTTTGGCTATTATCAGCATTGCTGAAGGACGCTTATTTTTTGGAGCCTGGCTGATTGTTTTTGCAGGTTTATTTGATGCTCTTGACGGATTTATGGCACGTCTTTCTAATGCCACAAGCCAATTTGGCATTGAGTTAGATTCTATCAGTGATGTAGTCTCATTCGGTGTGGCCCCGGGCTTTTTATTGTATTCATTTGGGCTTGCAGAACTTCCTTTTGTAGGAATTATTCTTAGTGCCTTG
>CAYNKF010000109.1:0-7663 GCA_964397705.1 uncultured Balneolaceae bacterium
AATCGAAAGATTGAGAGAGGAGAATCGCTGCGGGAAGAGTTTATCAATTACAAAAAGAATGGTACTCCTTACTGGGTTGAGTTGGATATGGCCCCCTTTCCTACTGATGATGGAGATTATGAGTTTTGGGTGGGCATCAATCGTGATATCACGCAGAGAAAAATAGCTGAAAGGAAGCTTGCGGAAAGTGAAAAACGACATCGCACGTTTACTGAAATGGCCTTCGATGCTATTTTTGAAATTCATGTCGATGGAACAATTTTAAGGTGTAATAAACGGGCCTGTGAGCTTTTTGGCTATACCCGGGAAGAGTTGATTGGAATGCATGTGCTGGATCTGACTCCCGAAGAATTTCACAGCAAGCAGCCTGAGAGCTATGCCGGTATATCTACAACAGGTGATGAAGCTTGGGAACGGATCTACCAAAAGAAAGACGGGACGAAGGTCCCAACCGAAATTCACACTTCATTTTATGAAATGGGCGGGCAAAAACGGCTCATTACCTATGTTCGCGATAATTCCGATCACAAAAAATACGAGCAGACGATAAGAAAATCTCTGAAAGAGAAAGAAACATTGCTGGCAGAGGTTCATCACCGGGTAAAAAACAATTTGGCAATAATATCGGGATTGCTCCAGATGCAGGTGTTTAATACCGAGGATGAAAACCTTTTGGCTAAGCTTAAAGAAAGCCAGTCCCGCATACAGTCGATTGCGATGGTACATGAAAAGCTTTATAGCTCAGAAACATTTTCGGAAATTGCCATTGATAAGTACATAGATGACCTGCTTAATATGATTGAGAATTCGATGACTGATTTTAAAAAGAATATCCTTGTGAATACGGATATGGAATCGATCCGGTTAACCGTAGGTCAGGCCATTCCTTGCGGATTACTGCTTAACGAGATGATTACAAATTGTTATAAGCATGCATTTGAAGGCAGCGATGAAGGCCAAATTAATATTTCGATCAGAAAAAATGAGGGTCAAATATCACTAAAAGTAGAGGATAACGGTATTGGATTGCCAGAGGATTTTGCTATTGAACAGCAACCATCGCTGGGGATGACAATCATTAACACATTGACTGCTCAACTGGATGGAAAATTAGAGGTAGATTCAGGTGATTTTGGCAGTCGTTTTTCGTTAGATTTTGATATTGAGCATGGCACTGAAGAATAGAATTTTCAAAAACAGTTTATTGAAGAAACAATAAACCACCATTTCCATGTTGTATAGAAGTACGCCGACATGTTTATGAAATCCTTAAAATAATCAACAAAAATAGGAGAATAAGTATGATACCATCATCATTACAAAAACCATTATTATTTGTACTAATGGTCTGTTTTATAGTTGTAGAGCCATTGGCAGCACAATCGGATCAGGGATTAACCCCAAAAGATGTTGCGAAGATGCAGCAGGTAAATGAGGTTGCGATTGCTCCATCCGGAGATAAAGCAATCTATACCCTGCAGAAGCAAGCCGACCCCGAAAAGGAAAATAAGCCGGCAAGCTATCATTTGTATCTTTCGGACCTGGCCACGGGTAACTCTATTCCTTATGTGACTACGATGAGTGTTAGTGATATTGCTTTTCGCCCCAATCACAATACCATTACGTTTCTGGGAAAGCGGTCCTCGGATGAAACGACAAGCCTGTACGAAATTTCGATGAATGGAGGAGAAGCCCAGAAAATTTATTCCTTCGAGACTGCAATCGGAGATTATGACTGGGCTTCTGATGGGAGTCATATCGCATTTATGGCCCAAGATACAATTACTTTTGAGCGGTCATCGCTACCCTATCATCCCGAAGTTTACGAAGAGAATCTCAAGCAGCGGCGCGGGTATGTGGCGAATGTAGATATGCCGGCTCACGGACCACACCAAGTACAAGTTGAAGGATCAATTTATCAAATGCAGTGGAGCCCCAATGGAGAAAAACTGGCAATAGCAGTGTCTCCTACTCCGATGGTTGATGACTATTATATGAAGCAGCAAGTAAAAGTTGTAGATCATGAAGGCAAAAAGGTACTTGCGAAAGTAGATCATGAAGGCAAATTAGGACAAATTAGCTGGAGCCCGGACGGAAGTAAATTGGCAATGCTTGCCGGTGCTGATATTCATGATACCATAGCCGGACGCTTATTTGTTGTTTCGGCTGATGGTGGAGAGCCTACGCAACTGAAGCCACAGTACAAGGGTATGTTCGAGCAGTTTAAATGGACTGGAAATAATAAACTCCACTATCTAAGTAGCGAAGGAGTTTGGTCAACATACGGCAGTATCAATGCCGATGGGTCGAATATGAATACTATTGTTGGTAAAGGTGAGACTAACCTCTCCTCTTTTGACCGAGCTTCAACCGGAGCTGCTGTTTTTGCAGCAAGTTCTGCGACGCATCCCCGAGAGTTGTATCAATTAGCTGGTAATAATGTTAAACGAGTGACAAACACTAATGCTTGGTTGGATAAGAAAAAATTAGGTGAGCAAAAAGTGATCACCTGGACAGCCGATGACGGTACTGAGCTGCAGGGCATTTTGGTCTATCCTGTTGATTATGAGGAAGGGAAACAGTATCCCTTGATTACTACTGTACACGGTGGACCCGAAGCGCATTACAATCATGCTTGGGTAACGAACTATTCTGATGCCGGACAGGTTGGGGCTGCACAGGATTATTTCGTTTTTTATCCTAATTATCGAGGCAGTACCGGCCGTGGAGAAACATTTGCCAAGAGCAGTCAGGGTGATTTGGCCGGAGCAGAGTTTGACGATATTGTTGCCGGCGTTGATGAGTTGGTAGATGAAGGCTTAGTAGATGATAATAAAGTAGGTGTCACCGGAGGTTCTTATGGTGGGTACGCTACCGGCTGGATGGCCACAAAGTACACCGACCGTTTTGCAGCAGGAGTTATGTTTGTAGGTATAAGCGATAACATATCAAAATGGGGAACCAGCGATATCCCCGAAGAGCTTTTTCTGGTTCATACCCGCCAGCGTATTTGGGAGAATTATCAGAAATACCTGGAGCGGAGCCCTATTTATTACGCGGGACAAGCAGATACGCCCCTGTTGATTATGCATGGAAAAGAAGATACACGCGTTGATCCGGGTCAGTCTTACGAGCTGTATCGACATATTAAAACACGAACCGACACTCCGGTTCGTCTGGTATTGTATCCCGGAGAAGGACACGGGAATCGCAATGCGACGGCGCGTTACGATTATAACCTACGTATGATGCGATGGTTTAATCAGTATTTGAAAGGCCAACAGCAAGAACGTCCTGATGTGGAAATTGAAGTCGAAAAAACAGCAGTTGAAAACTAAGTTCGAAGTAAATAGATAACTCGTTAGGTCCCCTTCTGTTCGTTCAGGAGGGGATTTTTATTTGTCAATGGTTTTATAAAGTAATAGACTTTTAATCATCAGGTGTAGAGATAATCCTATCATAAAGGCGCTTAAAAAATGATTCTACGCAGAACCGGTGTACCTCTAACCATTTTTCTTTCAGCTATCTTCTTTTCCGGATGTGCGGTACACAGTCCAATGAGTGAGATGCTAATGTTCCAAGAGAAAAAAACATTCAATGGGGAGACCTATAAGGCGCGGTACAGTCATAGTTTGGCAGGAATAACTAATAATATTTATTCTGAAAGTGCAGTAATCAATTACGCCCAAAAAGAGGGGATGGGAAGCACGGATACAGAATACAACCATCAATCTCTCCCAGCGATTATGACGAATTTTATATTTATGTCTGACAAGATTGATCGCATTTCTGCTTCGATAGGAGTTGGGGGTAGTTTGGGGGCTGATGTAACGCTTCGTCTATATAAGGATTGGTACGTAAGCGGAGTTATGGTATTACCCGATTCTGAGGCCGGACAGGTTATCCTTCAAAAAAGAATTAAAAACGGCCCTGCCACAGGAGTAAGTGTAGGAGTTACCTATCAAAGAGAATACCAATATTTAGGAATCGAGAATGTAGACTGTGGTTTTTGTTTTCCGTCTGATGACTTCTACACGCGTTCAGTAGGTCTGCGGACCGTTGCAGTGCTGGCGCCTCCTTCGGAATACGGCGAAAGTAGTGTCTTTGTACATCTTACCGGAAGTGTGAACTATGACATTACGATGGAAACAATCTTTCCTAAGGTGGGATTTTCAGTAGGGTTATATTGATACAAGGCAGCGAGTGCTAATTGTTTACGTATTCTTCGATATTATCTGGATCACCAAGCAGATCAACCTCTTCAAGGTCTTTGACTTCACTTACCTCGTTTACAATGCCCTGTAAAATATGTTCATAATTATTAAAATCCTTTCCAAAAAAAATCTTTTTATCCTCCGACTCCACATAAAAGTTAGACCATGTAGACCCAAAGTGGATGGCTTTTACGTCTGTAAAATCAATAATACTTGGTGATATTAACCCCTGTCGGTGAAGAGAAGTGTCTGTTAATTTAATTTTATATCCAACGGCAACTATTATAACAACAGCCCACAGTAGAAATAGAATTGCCATCAGGGCCGAAAAAAGTATTTCGCCTACGTTGTAATTGAGATATGCAGCATACAGCATGGGGCCGCCAACCAGGGAAAACAAAAAGACCATCCCCCATTTTGATTTTGGCCGAAGTGAAAATTCCTGTACCTCTTGCTCCATAATCATCTACAAATTTGTGTTAGTGCCAATAAAGCGAAACGTTATATATCTATTAATAACTTAAAATGAAAGGGCTATACTGTATTCCAGAGTATTAAATATAGAGTAACAGATGGATATAACAGCACTCAGTAAATTTTTGAGCTATGTATTACGTCATCATCCTGAAGATATTGGCCTTGAGCTGGATGATAACGGCTGGGCCGAAGTTTCCGAGCTAATAAAAAAAGCTCAAGATGGAGGACGATATTTTGATCAGGATGCTATTCAACAAATCATGCAAAAAAGTTCAAAGCAACGATTTATTTTGAGCAGTGACGGTAAATACATCAGGGCAGGATATGGGCATTCTATTGATGTTGATCTTAAGCTTGCCTCAAAAAACCCACCCGAGAAGCTTTATCATGGAACGGCTCGGGATAATGTACTATCGATTTTGGAGGATGGTATTCAAGCCCGAAGTCGAAATTTTGTGCATCTATCCACTACTGTTGATGAAGCGCGTAATGTGGGTGGGCGACATGGAGAACCGAAGATCCTTGTGGTATTCGCGGGACAGATGAGTGGCAATGATTACGACTTTTTTCAATCCGAAAGTGAGAAAAGTATTTGGTTAACGAGTTATGTACCGCCAAAATACATCCAGAGCTATAAAAAGGGATAAAAGGAAAAACTCCGAACTCCAAAATATTAGTACTGCAACCGGGTGATGTTATTTGTATTTTATCTTTGATGAGGAAATTGTATAACATATGGTTGGCCATTTTTGCCATCGGGTTGTTCAGCCATTCGCTGGTACAAGCTCAGCCTCTGGCAGAGAATAGGGTTGGAGTTGTCTTACCTGCGGAAGAAGAAAAAGGGCATTCTACACATCCCTTTTCACAGCCGAACCTCTTTAATATTTACCATCCGGTAGAAAGCGGGATAAGTGTATCCAATATTCCTCTACCTCTGCTCTCGGCGGAGGAGCGTGAAAAGTCGGCAAGCCATAAATTTATGGCATTAGCTGCAGAAAACTGGACAACTGTTTATCTGCAGATTTATCATTTAGTAGATCGATCTCCTCTCCTTTTAAAATATATTTTTCCCTTCCACTCTTTTCTATAGCTGTTTTAGTATACAATTGGCTATTGAACTAAGAATACCTTGATAGCCTTATCAAACATAAATTGATATAACCGAAATTTGTAAAAGCAATGGAGTCGGTATATCAGAACGCTACATTTAAAACAGTTTTGAACAATGAATATAGATTTAACAACAATAATTATCAGTGCTATTGCATCGCTGTTCTTCATTATTCCGGTCGTAATTGACCAAGTGAAGAAAAAAAGGGAGGATGAGTCCAAACAGGAAACCTCTTGATTAATATGAAAGTAATTAAAAAAGCCGCGGGAAACCGCGGCTTTTTATTTTAATAAGTTGCCGGTTTATTTTAGTTCACTTCAATCTTTTTACCAGCCTTCTCTTTTAATTTGGGTACCGTAATCGTTAATACCCCATTGTCATAGGTGGCACTGATGTTTTCTTCGTCAATAACATTGGGTAGTGGCAGCGAGCGCTCAAATTTGCCGAATCGGCTTTCAATGCGATGATACTTGGTACCTTCTTCTTCTGTTAGCTTGCGTTCACCACTTATCGTAATCGTATTGTTTTCAAATCCGATGTTAATATCGTCTTTGCTCATTCCCGGTAGAGCTAATGTTATTTGGAACTCTTTGTCTGTTTCAAATACATTAAGTTCGGGTATAAATGTACCTTTGCTCCAAGAGAATGCATCGTCCATCATTTCGTCGAGCATATCAGAAAATCGAAGTGTTTTTGTGTTTCGATTTCGACCGCGATCGTTGAAAAATGTTGGGAATTTGTTTTGTCTCATCAGCATGGCAAATACCTCCTAATGTATTTCATTTAGCAGTTCTAATTACTCATGAGTGTGATGGATTACCATCACATTCATATTACTTTAAATACAAACGCTGTGCCAGTGCCATTCAGTTTGAAATTTTGACAAACAGGCGAGTATTAGAAGTGATATTTGACAAAAATAAACTGTGAAAACGTCATTGAAGACTCTGAAGCCGTTTTTTAAGCTGTTTTGCCGCCGAAACATATCCGCCGCCGCTGCCATCAACAAAATGGATATGATCACGATGATATTGAAAAACCATACAAGTGATCATGGCTGTATCAGTCAGGTGTATACCGTAAGCCAATTTCTCATCTTTAAATTGTTTATTTAAAAAAGATTCGAACTCTTTGCGTTGGGATTTGCTTCCGCTGATTACTACGCGCAACATGTCATCGAATTTGAGGTGGTCGCAATTTTGAGCCAGATCCGATTTATAGAGCGACCAATCAGTGGCTGCAGTTTTATAATCCAACGCCATCAAAAACTTACCGATAATCGTTTGAAGCTGAACTTTAAGGATGTAGCCGATACGTTTCAACCAACTTTTACCAAAGGTTCGAATGCGGGCCTCATCCATAAGTTTGGAGAAAGATAACGTCATAGAAAGTCCCGGTACGTTTATGGGATTAGTTTTATCATCAAAACCGAAGGTGGAGCGCATTTTTTGCAATACTTGTTCGTAGATTTTTTGAGGATTACCTATACTCGGATTGCATTTCACCATCATGGTGATGACCTCATTTTGAGGCTGCTTTACCTTTTGCCAGCGGCATTCCAGCCCGCTAAAATCAACTGTCTGTGCATTTTTTAAGGCCGGTACACGAAACGTATCTGAATCAGACTTTTTCAATAGATTTTCAGCGAAGTTCAATCCACCACCCGAAAATATAGCTTGGATATAGAACTCAGACGCCCGATATCGGGCCACCTGGATGTCATATCCTTGGTCACGGATATATGAGAGGGGAATAATAGCCGCCCGCAAATTGAGGTCATACTCTAATTTGCCAATGGTTTTACATCCTCCCAAAACACGTCGGGCATCACTTAGCAGATGGGGCGGCAGGCAAAATGAAG
>CAYNKF010000110.1:0-7624 GCA_964397705.1 uncultured Balneolaceae bacterium
ATACCGACACGATTGGAAATGATTCCATTGAAGGAAGACGGCAAAAAAACAATAATGATCTATCAGGATATAAAATTTGATGTCGATATTTCAGAACGTTTCTTCAGCATACAAAACATGAAACGCATCGATTAGAGAAATGCTATCACTAAAACTGGCATGGCGAAATATATGGCGTAATAAACGACGGACACTCATCACGATGACTTCCATTGCTGTTGCGGTATTGTTATCGGCCGTAATGCGATCCATGCAGGAGGGGCAGTATAAAGATATGATCAATACCACAATAGGCAGCTTTAGTGGATATGCCCAAGTACATGCAAACGGCTATTGGGATGATAAAACACTGGAAAACAGTTTTGTAGCTACAGATTCATTGCTCAATATTCTAAAAGATTCAGAAGGAGTTAAGGCTGTAGTTCCCCGAATTGAATCATTTGCCCTGGGAGCCGGAAAGCAACAAAGTCGTCCACTTATGGTTATTGGTATTGATGTCGATTCTGAGCAACATTTGATGAATCCCCAACGCAGATTACAATCGGGCAACTATTTCCAAAATAACGATGAACGAGCAGCTATCGTAGGTCATGATGTATTGGAGCGTCTCAATATCCAGCTTGGTGACAGCTTGGTATTACTCGGACAAGGCTTTCGGGGCATGTCAGCGACCGGGTTGTATCCGGTTACGGGGACGATAACCTTGCCAAATCCAGAGCTAAATAGAAGCTTGGTTATGCTCCCACTGCATAAGGCTCAGCAATTTTTAGCAGCTGACAGTAGACTTACCACTGCCGCTTTAGTCATTGATGACCCCGAGCGTGTTGGATCCATTGTGCAAAACATCAGAAATAAATTATCCACAGAAAGCTACGAAGTCATGGCCTGGCAAAAGCTGATGCCCGAATTGGTTCAGGGAATCGAGGTAGATCGAGTAAGCGGCTATATTATCTTGGCCGTACTCTATATGGTTGTAGGTTTTGGCATACTTGGTACTCTCTTGATGATGATAACCGAGCGGACCTATGAATTTGGAATCATGCTCTCTATTGGTACCCCGCGACGCACACTTGCTAAAGTTTTGGCTATCGAAATCTTAACCATAGCAATGTTGGGCAGTGCCGTAGGTATTGTTTTGAGTTTGCCGATTTCCTGGTATTTCAATATCAATCCTATCCAACTTTCCGGCGATATGGCTGCAACAATGGAAAACTATGGATTGCAACCCATACTCCAATTTTCAACAGAGCCTTCGATTTTTATTTGGCAAGCCTTTATAATTTTGATCATAACACTTCTCTTCAGTTTAATTCCAGTAATCAGAGCCAGCAAGCTTAATCCGGTAAAAGCAATGAGAGGCTGATTATGATTAGAAACATCATAAAACTTGGCTGGAAAAATGTCTGGCGTAACCCCACTCGCAGTGGGGTCGTAATTATTGCCGTACTTCTTGGAACTTGGGCCGGGGTATTTCTCTCAGCATTTTTTACCGGTATGGTTCAGGGATATCTCGAAGATCAGTTTAACCTAACGGTCCCTCATATTGAAATAAGTCATCCAAAATTCGAGGACCTCAACAATCCTGAATATTACGTTCCCGAGGCCCGGCATATTCTGGATGAGCTGTCTCAAAAACCCTATGTAACAGATATTTCTACCCAAAGCTTAGCGAACGGTCTCGCTCAGAGCGCACGAAATAGTTATGGTGTATCCATTCATGGCATTCATCCGGATAGTTCTCAAAGCATCCAAGATTATCTGGAAAAAGGCATGATGCCTCAACGCAAACAGCGAAATCCGGTTATTATCGGTTCTAGCCTAGCCGACCGGCTTGGATTGGAATTGAAATCCAAGATAATCCTAAATTTCCAAGATACCGACGGTGATATCACTGGCGGTGCCTTTCAAATTGTAGGTATCTTCAACAGCTTTAGTTCGGTCTTTGACGAGAGCAACGTTTTTGTTAATCAGCAAGATTTAAATCGCCTGATAGGACTTGATCAGGAAATTCATAGTATTCGGCTTACCCTCGCAGACTTTACTGAGGCCAGCAGACATGCAACACAACTTCGAAAGGAATTTCCTGACCTACATATCACAACATGGGGCGATGCCGCACCGGAACTCAAGTACACCTACGAGATGACCGATCTTATGATGTACATCGTTATGATCATCATCATTATTGCACTCGTATTCAGCATTATCAATACCATGCTGATGGCTGTGCTGGAGCGCACGCGTGAACTGGGCATGCTTCGGGCAGTAGGCATGAATAAATCACGGGTATTTTCCATGGTGTTATATGAAACGATATTTCTAACGATGGTCGGGACACCGGTGGGTCTTTTCTTCAGTTGGCTTACTATCTCATATTATAACAGCACCGGTATTAATTTGGCCGCTTTCGCTGAGGGGATGAATGCTTACGGTTTAAGTACCGTCATATATCCGACCCTACCCCCTGTTTACTATCTGAATATTACCCTCTTAATTGCCCTGGCGGCCTTGCTTTCAGCCATGTATCCGGCCTGGAAAACCCTGCAATTAAATCCCGTAGAAGCAATTCGAAAAATGAATTAGATCATTATGGCAGTTATTGAAACCTATGGACTTACCAAAATTTACAACCCGGATAAAGTACCCGTGCACGCCCTCAATGGGGTAGATCTGACGATCGAAAAAGGAGAATTTACGGCTATTGTTGGTCCTTCCGGATCGGGAAAAACAACACTGTTAAATATCATCGGAGGCCTGGACACTCCAACCGACGGCAAAACTATTATCCAGCAAACAGAGCTGTCATCCTTGTCTGATCGGGAACTCGTCAACTTTAGACTCCATCATATTGGTTTTGTGTTTCAGGCCTACAACTTAATCCCCGTACTTACGGCTTTGGAAAATGTTTCTTTTGTAATGCAAATGCAGGGACGTCCGAATAAAGAATGCCGCGAAAAAAGCATTGCTCTGCTCAAAGAAGTAGGACTGGCCGAAAAAATTGATAAGCGCCCGACTGAACTTTCCGGCGGACAACAGCAGCGCGTAGCCGTAGCGCGGGCACTTGCTTCCAAACCCGACTTTGTGCTGGCTGATGAACCCACTGCCAACCTCGATTCCGTATCAAGTGCTGACCTACTGGATCTAATGCTTGAGCTCAACGAAAAGGAAGAAATGACCTTTGTTTTTTCAACGCACGACCAGCGAGTTATCGACCGTGCACGCCGAGTAGTTACGCTCGTGGATGGCAAAATTGACAACGACGAGGAAAGATAAACCAATGAATAAGGAGTATAACACCACAGTAACCCCAAAAAACCCAGAAGGGCATCGAGGATTTCTTTGTGATATTTTATGCTTAAGCTTGGATTCTTTGGGTAATCATTTCGTAATAGCATTTGTGGCCATCATCCTCCTGTCAATCGAATTTCAAAACAGTTTTGCACAAGACGTAGATATCGGCGGATATGTAAAAGAGCTGGGACAGCTTTCTTTTGATAATGATCTTTCTACTGCCCGTTATGATAACACCCTACATCATCGCATCGAAAGTGACTGGACGTTATCTGATCATTTTGAATTTCGTGCCGATCTTCGCACCCGCCTCCTTAATGGCTATACTGTTACCAATACCCCCGGACTTGAGCAGTTCTACAAACAAGACCCAAATTATTTTGATCTATCCTGGGTATGGTTCACTACCGATCACTCTCTGATGCATTCCAATATTGATCGAATGCACCTGAGCTACATTAAAGGTCCGTGGGAGGTGCACGCCGGACGACAGCGCGTCAACTGGGGTCGTACTTATGTTTGGAATCCCAATGATCTGTTTAATAATTATGCTTTCCTGGATTTTGATTATGAAGAACGTCCCGGCGTGGATGCTCTGACTGCTCAATATAATTGGAGCTACGCTTCCAGTTTTGAGGCTGGCATCAGAATAGCCAAAGACTGGACTGAATCTGTTATCGCAGGAATGGTTCGAACAAGCTGGGGAAATTATGACATCCAGATTACGGGCGGACATTATCTGGATAACCTAACCCTCGGTACGGGGTGGGCCGGTTACCTTGGCGATGCCGGTTTTAAAGGTGAAATCTCGTACTTCCATCCCGAAAACCAATTTTTCGAACACACCGGACATTTTACCGCTACAACAGGATTAGATTATATGCTGTCAAATGGGTTATATCTCCAAAGTGAACTACTTTATAACGGAGGTTATGATCAAAGAAGAAATCCCCTAAATACGCTTGTACAACCCCCCAGCGCTGACAATTTATTTATTGCCAAATCCGGGTTTCTAATCAATGGTTCTTACCAGATCCATCCCCTTGTAAATGGAAACCTCAGCTTTATGGGCAGCTTCGACCGATCCATATTTATTGCCATACCACAAGTTTCAATATCTGTAACTGAAAACATTGACTTTCTATTACTATCACAATTGTTAAAAGGTGCTGTATTTCGTCAGGCTGTGCCTACTCCAAACCTGTTCTTCTTTAGACTCAAGTGGTCGTATTAACTTGTTGGCAAGATGCTCAATCTGATGAGCCGACAAATTTATTATTTCATCTGTTAACTGTCTGCCTGTTTCTTTACTTTCACCATCTAATTCTAAGAAATCCTCCTCAATGAAAGTTATTCCCGCTATTGATCTGCTCGATGGCAAGGTAGTCCGCTTGCACAAAGGCGATTATGATGAAGCCACCATTTATAACGATAATCCCCTTAACGAAGCAAAAAAATTTAAAGAAGCAGGATTTAATCACATACATATTGTAGATCTCAACGGGGCTAAAGAAGGAAGATTCGTCAACCTAAAGTACATCAAAGAAATTATTAACGAGCTTGATCTGTCCGTACAAACGGGGGGCGGTATTCGCAGTTACAGTGATGCTAAGATGCTATTGGAACAGCAAGTATCAAATATTATCTGCAGCTCGATGGCCGTTAAAAGTCCCGATAAATGGCTGCAAGTATTAGAAGACTACGGCGATAGAGCAATATTGGGAATGGATCTAAAAGACGGCAAAGTAGCTTATGGAGGATGGTTGGAAACACTCGACAAGTCGCTGAATGACTTTTTACAACCAATGATAGACCGTGGTCTATCTACCATTTTGTGTACTGATATTTCTAAAGACGGTACGCTCGAAGGACCAAATCTGGAATTATATCAGCAATTATCAGAACAATTTACAGCACTCAATTTCATCGCATCCGGCGGCGTTTCGGGTGCCAAAGATTTACAAGCATTATCAAGACAGCAACAATATGGTGTCGTTGTTGGACGCGCCTATTATGAAGATAACTTATCTCTTAAGGAGATGCTTGAATACCACGCTTCTTAAATAGGTCCTAACGCCCAAAATCATCTTGTACCCGAACAATATCATCCTCATCAGAAGGGTTTTCGGGATCAGTATGTTGCCAAATTTCAGCTAATATTCCCCAGTCACTAAGCCCAACCAAGCGATGGCGTTCGCCCTGCTTTAACTTTACGTATTCGCCGGTCTTAAACGTTTCTACCGGTTGCTGTTTATCAGTATCACTTGTCATTACACCTACCGGTCCCTCAAGCACCCGCCATATTTCAGCACGCCGATGATGATACTGCCAGGATAATCGCTTTTCCGGCTGTACAACCAAAATTTTGGGACTTAGTTTTTCCGATATTTTCAGATCCTCAATATTCTCATCGCTAAAATACCTTTGTGCAAACTCCGGTGCCTGAGTCTCATCTATCACAAAAAAACCGCCCCACGGACGATCCCAGTCCTTATCAACGATAGTAAATCCTTTTTCTATTATTTGAGTTTCTATTTGTGTAAAAGGCTGTTCTTCTGACTGTTCAGTATTCATTAAAACCCGTTTTTCTCTATAATCAATTACCTTATTCTTTAAAAGCCTCTAAAATAAAAAGGCCACGGTCAAACCGCAGTCTTTTTATTTATTTTTTTTAAAAACAGATTATTAATCTTCTCGGACGCAATCGATTTGCTGTTCTTTTTTACATGGATCGACTGCCGTTGCTCCACACTTTGGACATTCTTTTGGTTTTGCCATAATAATCAGGTTTTTGGAATTAACCTTTACTTCAATTCCACAAAAAAAAATGGTAATATAATTCCCTGTCCATAAAATTTAAATTCGATCTAAGTTAAGAAAAAGCAACGGTTTAAAGATTTTCCTTAATGCTCGCAAAACGAATTATACCTTGTTTAGATATCAAAGACGGAAGAACAGTCAAAGGCATAAATTTTGAAGGGCTGCGTGATGCCGGTGATCCCGTTGAATTAGCCAAGCGGTATTCTGATGAAGGAGCAGATGAACTTGTATTTTTGGATATTACAGCTACCAAAGAAAAGCGTAAAACACTGGTTGACCTCGTAAAAAAGATTTCACTCAGAATCGATATTCCCTTTACCGTTGGCGGGGGTATCAACAATACTGAGCAAATTGCAGAACTGCTTCACGCAGGTGCTGATAAAGTGTCCCTGAATAGTGCTATTGTTCGTAATCCCGATTTAATTAACGAGGTAGCTGAGCAGTTCGGATCTCAATGTATTGTAGCTGCTGTAGATGCCAAACGTATAAATAATGAGTGGATCGTTTTCATTTCAGGTGGCTCAAAAAATACCGGGAAAAATGCCTTGGAATGGATAAAGGAGGTTGAAAAACGCGGTGCCGGAGAAATACTCCTTACCAGCATGGATCAAGACGGCACCAAAGAGGGTTTTGATATTGAATTGCTACAAAAGGTCAACGAATTCACCACCATCCCCGTTATTGCCAGCGGTGGTGCCGGCACAACACAACATTGTGTCGATGCTATAAAAAAAGGAAATGCTGATGCGGTACTGGCTGCCAGCATCTTTCACTTTCAGGAAATCGGTATAAGTGAACTTAAAAAAGAACTTCAGCAAGCAAATATCGCTGTCCGCACTACTTTTTAACTACTTTAATTTATGATTGATATTAATTCTTTAGATTTTGAAAAAGGCGAGGGTCTTATTCCCGCAATAATACAAGACGCCAATAATTTTCAGGTGTTAATGCTTGGCTACATGAACAGGGAAGCTCTTGAAAAAACGCTAGAAGAGGAACGGGTCACTTTTTTTAGTCGCTCTAAACAACGACTTTGGACCAAGGGTGAAACCTCGGGCAACTTTCTTGATGTGATAGATATCCAACAGGATTGTGATGATGACACATTGCTCATTTTAGCTAAACCGCACGGCGCTACATGCCACACCGGTGAAGAATCCTGTTTTCATCAAAAAGAATTTAAACCCGCAACAAATTTACGTTTTCTCAGTGACCTGGAAGAGCTGATTGTCAACCGTAAAAAAGAAATGCCGGAAGGTTCATACACCACTTCTTTATTTAACGATGGTATTGATAAAATTGCTCAAAAGGTAGGTGAAGAAGCGGTAGAAACGGTTATTGAAGCCAAAAACAAGCATCACAGCTTAGTCGATGAAGTATCAGATCTCATCTATCACTTGTTGGTTTTATTGGTAGAAAAAGAAGTACCGTTGCAAACAATCGTCCAAAACCTTGAAGATCGCCATGGAAAAGCGAATTAAGAAACAGATGCAATAATTGCTATTTTTCCTGT
>CAYNKF010000111.1:0-7549 GCA_964397705.1 uncultured Balneolaceae bacterium
TGCGCTTGAAGGCACAAATATTGCGTTAGGTGAGCGATTACGAACTTATAACAAATATGATGAAGCCGATGTTATTGTAAGTTTTGATGATGACTTTCTGAATCCGGCGGCTGACAAAAATAGTGTTGAAAACACCAAGCGTTTTACCGATCGGCGTCGTGTAATGTCTGAAGATGATGACATGTCTCGATTTTATGCTGTTGAAAGCACTTTCAGCATTACCGGTTCTAACGCCGACAATCGCCTGCGCATCAAATCCGGCGAAATAGAACTCTTTATATATGCATTAGCCGCTGAGCTTTCCGATTCTGTAAATGGACTATCCGCTTTCAGTGGTTATACTAATAAGTTTTCTGATCACGAATGGATCTCTGTTTTAGCTGAAGAATTGCTCGACAACAGAGGTAATTCTATACTTACAGTCGGACGTGATCATAAGCCAAAACTACATGCTACCGTTGCAGCGATCAATGTTGCGCTTGGCAACGACGGCGAGACCGTTGATTATCTCGAAGTCCCACATGTTGATGAGCAAAGCAATCGCGAAGCTTTTTCGGGCTTAGTTGAAGACTTAAATAACGGAAATATAGATACCGTTGTACTTGTAGGAACGAATCCTGCATTCACGGCACCGGCTGATCTGAATTTTGATAATGCCATTGCCAACGCTGAACATGTTGTTCATCTATCAGATTATTATGATGAAACTTCAAAACTGGCCAACTGGCATATAAACCGGGCTCATTTTCTTGAAGCATGGGGCGATGGGTATTCCTATTCTGGAACACCCTCTATTATCCAACCACAAATTGAGCCGCTATATTCTGGGATAAGTGAAATTGAATTTCTGAATATTATTCTGACTGGCGATCAACAGAAAGGTTATGATCTCGTTCAGAACACCTGGAAAGATTATTACTCGAGCAACTTTAAAAGTCAGTGGAATAAAGCACTGCACGATGGAATAGCAGGTGAAGAAACGTTTTCTGCTGCTTCCGTCAGTATTTCGAGTGCTTTTAATTCACAGGCCAACGACTTTGTCAGCAATGCAGGCCCTTCTGAGGGTATGGAGCTCGTTATTCGACCTGACTCAACGGTTTTTGACGGCCGGTTTGCTAACAATGGCTGGTTGCAAGAGCTTCCCAAGCCGATGACAAAGATCACTTGGGATAACGTTGCACTGATGAGCAAGAAAACAGCCGATGAACTGGGCGTTAAAGAAGCTGGTCTCGGAAAATCAGAAGTTGAAGTTGTTTCTATTACTGTTGATGGAACGACTATTGAGATTCCGGCTTGGGTTCAACCCGGTCATGCTGATGACAGTATCACTATTACTGTGGGATATGGTCGCGAAGGTATTGGTCGCGTAGCGAATAAAACAGGCACTGATGCCTATCCGCTTCGCACAACAGCTAATATGCATTTTGCCGGTAACGTATCAGTAGAAAAGACTGGCAAAACATATGAAATAGCTTCTACGCAGGACCATAACACGATGGAGGGGCGATCGCTATTGCGACATGCTACCCTTCAAGAGTATAAAGAGAATCCCAACTTCTCGACCTACGAATCTGCTTATGATGCCGAGATGCCGGGTCTTGCTTATGCTGATGAGCATGGAGAAGATGAACCTCTATCCATTTTTAACTCTATCGACGAACAGGAATACCCCGAGGACGAACCGCAATGGGGTATGTCTATCGACCTGAATACCTGTACCGGCTGTGGAGTATGTACGATGGCATGTACGGCTGAAAACAACATTCCGGTTGTAGGTAAGCGCGAGGTAAGTCGAGGACGTGAGATGCACTGGATCAGAAACGACCGTTACTTTGATGGTGACGTCAACGATCCGAATGCTCTACACCAGCCTGTGCCCTGTATGCACTGTGAGCTGGCTCCTTGTGAACAAGTTTGTCCTGTAGCGGCAACCACCCACAGCGATGATGGCATGAACCAGATGACCTACAACCGCTGTATTGGTACCCGTTATTGTGCAAATAACTGTCCATATAAGGTTCGTCGCTTCAACTTCTTCAATTATACAAAAGAATTTTTAACAGGAGGAGATGATCCGGAAATCATCCAGATGGCGATGAATCCGGAAGTAACTGTTCGTTTTCGGGGTGTGATGGAGAAATGCACCTATTGTGTACAACGCGTTAACCGCGCCAAGATCAATCGCAGTATTGAAACAAATGGCGAAACCAAAAAACCTGAAGATGGAGCTGTAGAGACTGCTTGTCAGCAAGCTTGTCCCGCAGATGCTATCTATTTTGGTGATCTCACCGATCCCGAAAGTGAAGTAGTAAAAACGAAGAAGAACAATCGTAACTACTTACTTCTCGAAGAGCTTAATACGCGACCCAGAACGTCGTATCTTGCTAAAGTTCGTAACCCCAATCCCAAATTGGCTTAATTTTCAACATACTTTACGATGAGCACAGATTATCAATACGTACCAGAGCCAGCACTCGTAAAAGGAGACCATTCCTTTGGGAGTATAACTGATCTTATTGCTAAAACTCCGTTATCTCCCACTCCAAAACTATGGTATTTAGCGTTTGGCCTTGCCAACATTCTCCTTATTACCCTTTTAGGAGCTATCGGCTATCTCGTTTGGGATGGTACCGGAATTTGGGGACTTAACAACCCGGCTGGATGGGGTTGGGCTATTATCAACTTTGTTTGGTGGGTTGGTATCGGTCACGCCGGAACACTTATTTCCGCTATTCTTTTCCTCTTTAGGCAGGGTTGGCGAACGGCTATTAACCGTTTTGCTGAGGCGATGACTATTTTTGCCGTGATGTGTGCCGGAATATTCCCTGCTATCCACGTAGGACGGATCTGGGTTATTTACTGGGTATTCCCGATTCCAAACCAAATGGCAGCCTGGCCGAACTTCTCCAGCCCACTGCTTTGGGATGTTTTTGCTGTAAGTACGTACTTTACCGTTTCACTACTTTTCTGGTATGTTGGATTGATACCTGACTTTGCCACATTGCGTGATAAGACCAAGAGTAAGATTGCCAAAATTTCGTATGGAATTGCCTCATTGGGCTGGACAGGCAGCTTCCGAAACTGGTGGAACTATGAAAAAGCCTATATGATTCTGGCCGGCCTTGCCACTCCTCTGGTTCTTTCGGTTCACACCATTGTATCTTTTGACTTTGCCGTTTCGGTTATACCGGGCTGGCACAGTACTATTTTCCCTCCTTACTTTGTTGCCGGTGCTATTTATTCCGGTTTTGCCATGGTATTAACGCTGATGTTGATCGCTCGAAAAATCTATGGTCTTGAAGACATCATGAACATTGATATCATGGAAAAGATGAACCTTGTAATGATGATTACAGGTAACTTGGTTGCTTTTGCATACCTGATGGAAGGTTTTATCGCTTGGTATAGTGGCTATATTTACGAACAAGGAATTTTTTGGCTTTATGTCGTTGGTCCTTATGCCTGGGGTTTCTGGATCCTGATGTTCTGCAACGTGGTAACTCCGCAGTTCCTCTGGTTCAAGAAAATACGGCGTAATGTCGCTGTCACATTTGTAATATCCATTATTGTGAACATTGGAATGTGGTTTGAACGCTTTATGATTTCCGTTGCTTCACTTTCTACAGACTTTATGCCCTCAGCGTGGGATTATTATTCACCCACCTTCTGGGATATCATAACTTATGTGGGGACATTTGGATTGTTCTTCACCTTCTTCTTGCTATTCCTGCGCTTCATGCCAATGGTCGCCATTGCGGAAGTGAAAGGTGTAATGCCGCAGGCAGATCCGCATAACTATGATGAAGAAACCAACGAATTTGATATAGAGAAAACCAAACCTGTTGTTGTTCAACAAGAGCAAACTGTTTAGTAACTGATATTTATGGACGCAGAAAACAAACAAATTCACGGGGTATTGGCCGAGTTCAGAAATCCTAAAGAACTCGTCGATGCCGCTTCTTCGGTTAAAAAATCCGGGTACCAGGATTTCGACACCTATGCTCCCTTCCCCATTCACGGGATGGAAAAAGCAATGGGATTAAAAAAATCTCCCCTTGGCTGGATTGTATTAGGTGGGGCACTAACCGGTATGATCGGTGCCTTGGCATTAATGATATGGGTCATGGGCTATGAATACCCGATGAATATTAGCGGTAAACCCTATATTAACTTCCCCATTTATATACCCATAACATTTGAGTTAACTGTTCTGCTTGCAGCTTTTGCTGCTACTTTTGGTATGCTTGCACTTAACAAATTACCGCGTCTGCATAATCCGTTGTTTAACGTAGAGCGATTCTCTAAAGCTTCGGATGATGGCTTTTTTGTTCATATTGAAGCTTCTGATGATCTCTTTGCTGAAGAGAAAGTAAAGAAATTGTTCCAGGACAACGGAGCAACACATATTGAAACCGTATACGATTCGGAATAATTGACCACAAAAATCTTTAGTTCGCATAACGATCCGATGAAAGTTTCCAAGTACTTATTATTAGCTGTTTTTGTCCTTCCACTGGCTATAGCTGGATGCCGAGGCGAGAAATTTCAATCTCAGCCTGTCCATCCTAACATGAACATGGACCAGCAAAAACGTTTTGAACCCCAAGAAAAGAATGAGTTCTTCGCTGACAACCGAGCTATGCGAAAACCGGTTGATGGAACAATAGCGCGTGGCAATCTAAAAGAGGACAAAGCTTTATACCAGGGAATTAATGAAGACAGTAGTTTCGTAGAAGACATACCCGTTGATGTAACGAAATCTTTCATCTATAGGGGTAAAGACCAATATGAAGTATTTTGCACCCCTTGTCATGGAATAGCCGGTGACGGAAACGGAATTATTATGGCGAATAATTATGGATATGTTCCTGCACCGAGTTTCCATCTTGAACGCTTGAGAAATCAAAGCGATGGATATATTTATTCTTCGATTGCAAACGGTATCCGAAACATGCCATCCTATGCTACGCAGATTCCTGTAAAAGATCGGTGGGCTATTGTTGCCTATGTACGTGCATTACAGTCAAGCCAAAATGTTTCTGAGGACGAGATTCAAGAGTATGATGTAAATCTTACAGCTCTCCAAGAAGACTTTCAGGAAAAATTAGCGGCAGAACAAGCCAAAAAAGAGGCCCAGGCTCAGAGTGGCGGCGGAGAAGTTTCTGTTGCAAAAGGCAAAACGCTTGCACAAAATAACGGATGTATGACCTGCCACTCTACGGATGGTTCTAAATTGGTTGGACCCACATGGCAAAATCTATATGGATCAGAACGAACGTTCGACGATGGTTCTACAGCTACCGCTGATGAAGAGTATTTAGTGGAATCTATTGTAGAACCATCTGCTAAAATTGTAGAAGGATATCCTCCTTCTATGGTTTCATACGACTTTCTGAGTGATAGCGAAATAAACTCTCTTGTTGAGTACATAAAATCATTGAGTGAAAACGCTGAATAACATTTTAAAACGTATTTAACGTATACAAACGATTGGTTTAATCTATGAGCAAGCCTAAAATAACTGATACACTTGATTTTCCTTCTGATCTGAATGTAACCAAATCATTATTTGGAGTAGGAGTTGTAGGCCTGTTGGCTACCGGTGTAGGATACTTTCTGGATCATGATCAGTTTTTCTTCTCTTATCTTGTTAGTTTTTCTTTCTTTTCAAGTATTGCCTTGGGAAGCTTATTCTTTGTGATGGTTCAGCATTTAACACGATCCGAATGGAGTGCTGTGCTGCGAAGAATTCCTGAAACCTTTTCTTCCTATTTCTGGGTATGGGGATTATTTATTATACCCCTCTTATTTGGAATGCACTCCCTTTATCACTGGACCCACGCCGATGCTGTTGCTGCTGATCCGGTTTTACAAGGTAAAGAACCCTATTTGAATACCACATTCTTTATCATCCGCCAAGTTATCTACTTTGCGCTCTGGAGTTTCCTCGGGTATCGACTGTACAAAAAATCCGTTGAAATGGATAAAACCGGCGACTGGGGACTGCAAACTCTACTGCGCAGAACCAGCGGTCCGGGATTATTTTTCTTTGCCATTACTCTTGCTTTTGCTTCTTTTGATTGGATCATGTCACTTGATCCCCACTGGTATTCTACTATTTTTGGCGTTTATTATTTTGCAATGAGCTTCCAGGGATTATTTGCCGTCTTGATTCTTGTCATATTTTTCTTGTGGCAAAACAATTTACTCACAAACACTATCCAAAAAGGACATATATATGATCTGGGTGTACAGATGTTCGGCTTTACCGTGTTTTATGCTTATATAGCATTTAGTCAATTCTTGCTCATTTACTATGCCAACATTCCCGAAGAAACCGTCTGGTACTTAGAACGGCTCAGCGGTGGATACGAATATTTAGCTTGGTTTTATCTGTTTGGTCGTTTTGTAATACCATTTGTAGTTTTACTCCCCAAAGGTCCAAAATCGAATTATAAAATTGTTGGGAGTATTGCCGTATTGATTTTAGTATCGCACTTGGTTGAACTCTATTGGCTTGTTATGCCGGTATTAAACCATCACGGGTTCCATCTTAACTGGATGACGATTACAAGCTTTATTGGACTTGGTGGCATCTTTTTAGGATTATTCTTCTATAAGTTTAAGCAAAATAAAATGGTGCCTATTAACGATCCAAAATTGGGAGATTCTCTTAACAAACATTAATCCTGTAGCTAACAATTAACGCAGTAGAACTATACTGCTAACAAAGCTTTTATTTTCATGGCTAACGAGAAGCACAATTATTCTGCCGATTTTAAAAAAGAAGTTGCACAAAAAGCATTAGATCAGTCCAAGAAAAACCTGGACAAACTATCAAATAAATATGATATACCTGTTTCAGTTATCCTAATGTGGGCAACTGAGTTGGAAAAAGGTGGAAAAGATGTTTTTGAAACGAAAGAAGATGAGAACGCATCTTCTGAAGAACCCATTGAAAGTGTTGATGTTGAAGTAACTGACCAAGAGTTAGCCGACTCTGTTGAACATGGAGTTATGCAGGATAGGCTCAACTATAAACGCCTTATTTTTTGGAGCGTTTTTGGAACAATTTTGGTTATAGTATTTGTACGCGGACTTTATGAAATGTATCAATACAACACGCAAGTAACGCAAGAACGCGTATCATCTGAAAGTGAATACTACCAAGTTAATCAGATGAAAAAAGAGGCAAGGCAACAACTCCATAGTTTTGGTGTTGTTGATCTTGAAAATGGTACTTACAGAATTCCTATCGACAGCGCTATTAATAAGATGGCTGCCGATGAAGAATAGCTAAAATTTTATGAAACATATTGGGCTTACAATAGCAGTTATAAGCCTGTTTATACTACCCTACTCTTCCGATGCACAATTGAATAAGAATAAACCAAACCAACTGGAAGATGTAGGAGTTGAAGAACAGTTAGGTGAGCAAGTTCCGCTGGATTTAACCTTCGCCAATGCAAAAGGCGATTCTATAAAACTTAAAGAGTTATTTTCTGACGACAAACCAGTACTGCTAAACCCGGTTTATTATGAATGTCCG
>CAYNKF010000112.1:0-7476 GCA_964397705.1 uncultured Balneolaceae bacterium
ACCGACATGCCAATGTACAAACGGGCCCGACTCGGGGTTGGCTATCTTTCTCAGGAGGCAAGTGTATTCCGAAACTTAACCGTTCGTGAGAATCTCGAATCTATTCTTCAATTCTTTGACTTTACAAACCGGGAGATCAAGGAACGTGTGGAACAGCTCATCGAAGAATTTGGGTTGGAGCGTGTAGTTGATAGCAAAGGGTACAGCCTCTCAGGCGGAGAGCGTCGCCGAACGGAGATTGCTCGGGCCCTTGTTACTGATCCCAAATTCATCCTCTTAGACGAGCCATTTGCAGGTGTTGACCCCATTGCTGTAGAAGATATTCAAGAAATTGTAGCTGACCTTAAATTTCGGAACATCGGCATTTTTATTACTGATCATAACGTGCACGAAACCCTTGCGATCACCGACCGAGCTTATTTAATGTTCGAAGGTAATATCCTCAAGGAAGGAACAGCTGATGAGTTGGCCGATGATGAGGAGGCGAAGCGACTCTACCTGGGAAATCAGTTTAGGCTAGATCGCTATGGCCGCCAGCAAGAAGAGTAGCACAAACTATAATCTTACAAACCAAATTATTAGAACTTACAGTATGATAGATGAGATTACAGTACAGTCTCTAAAGGAAAAAATTGACCATCAAAACAATTTCCTTCTTTTAGATGTACGCGAACCTTTTGAACAATATCAGTCTAAGATTGATATTGACAACTCCGTACTAATTCCTGTGGGTGAACTGGCAGAACGGGTTGATGAACTTGAGGAACACAAAGAAAATGAGATCATCTGTCTTTGTCGCAGCGGTGCGCGAAGTGCCCAAGCATGCAAACTTCTGCAAGATAAAGGTTTTGAGGAGGTAAAGAATCTTAAAGGGGGTATTAACAAATGGGCTCGCGATATTGACGAGAGGTTGCCCGTTTATTAGACCATTGCCGCAATCTGATTGAGCAGCTCTTCATTACTATCAGTATTTCTAAGTACTTTTAGCAAGCTTTGCATTGATTCTTTCGGTGATTTCTTGAGCAGGTAGCGGCGTACCATATTCCGCTCTTCCATGGAGTCCCCGATAAATTTATCTTCATTTCGAGTTCCTGATGCACTAATATTTATAGCGGGAAAAATACGGTCGTTTGCCAGCTCACGGTCGAGCACCACCTCCATATTCCCGGTCCCCTTAAACTCCTCAAAGATAAGATCATCCATTCGGGAATTGGTTTCAATAAGACAGGTGGCCACGATTGTTAATGATCCACCTCCCTCAATTTTTCGGGCCGAACCAAATATCTTCTTGGGGATTTCAAGCGCGCGAATATCCAATCCTCCGGAAAGCGTACGTCCGCTGCTTTCCTGAATATTATTATAGGCACGACCTAATCGCGTGAGGGAATCAATAAGCAGCACTGCATCATCCCCCATTTCTGCTTTCCTTTTCACATAGCCTAAAGCAAGCTCCGTAATTCGTACATGGCTCTCGGTTGACTTGTCATTTGAAGAAGCAAACACTTCTGCATCTGTTGACCTCAGAAAATCAGTAACCTCTTCGGGCCGTTCGTCCACCAACAATATGCCAGTGCTTATATCAGAATGATTTTTCGTTAATGATTCAGCAATTTTTTTCAACAACACTGTTTTTCCGGTTCGCGGCGGTGCTACAAGCAAAGCACGCTGCCCTTTACCAATAGGAGCAATCAAATCCATCACCCGCATCTCAATGTCCTCAGGATCAATACCTAACTCGATATGCTCATTAGGCATAATAGGGGTCTGTAATTCAAATCGAGTAGCTCGCTGCCACTGCATAGGATCACGACCATTTATCTTTTCAATTGAATAAATATGGCGATGTCCTCTTTCATCCTCTTCATACTCACCTTCAATTTCCAAGCCGGGACGAAGATTATATTTTTTAACCTCATTGGGTCGCAGGAAGGGATCACTAGGTTCGTAGCTAAACTCATGGTCTTTTTCTCGGGCAAAGCCGTAGTTCTTTTCATTAATTTCGACTACGCCTTTATAGCGCCCGGCTACTTCCACATTCTGATTATCTTTAAATCGAGGAACAAATACGTTCTTGTTTTTATTGCGACCGCGATTTTTATTATTTCGTGAACGTCCCATTACATCCAATGATTTAGCTTGTTACCTACGTATCTGCTGTTATATCATTATAACTGTTAACACACAGAAGGCAGGAGTGTGATTGTGATTTAAGAGTTGAGAGGTGAAAAAAGCAGTACAGCTGAATCGCTGTACTGCCAAATCGAATAGATAAAGATAATAATCTTTACCGTTATTTAAAATTTACCGGACAGTTGTTGTCTCATTGATCCATGCATAGCACTTCATCAAAGAAGAATCAATCTCAAAGCTTTCACCTTCTTCCAATGGTGGTTTCCAGAAAAACTTCTCTGACTTAGAAGGTGTTACCGGCTTGTACGATTGATATTTTCGATCTACTTCATTTGCAGTATTAGGATCTATTCGTTTAGCTTTATCCAAGTAATCCAATACCAGCCAGTAAACAGCTTTATCTTCAGGTGTAAGCTTTCGGTCGCTCGTACACTGACTTACAGCACGGGCGTAAATATCAGCAATCTGAATATAAGGATCGCCCCAGCTACTGTTATTGTTAATTGCCTGACGGGCAAACCGTCTTGCACTTTGCAATTTGTCTTGGTTTAGATAAGCCTCAGAGATATTAAGGGCGATAGTAGCCTTTTCTTTATCCGTTGATGCTTTGTCCATTGCTTCTTTAAAATACCTGATGGACGTATTGTAATTGGCATTATTTTTAGCAGCCTCAGCCACAGCCATTATATTTTCAAAGTTAGGATTTAGCTCATACAGCTTCTGACTTACTTCACGAACCTTGGCAGCCATTTCCTGACTTTGATAAACATCACGTAACTTTGTTAAGACTTCCTGATCTTTAGGATTGCTTTCTAACTCACCTTCTAAAAATGCAATTTGCTCTTCAGGGGATTCAAAGAGGTCTTCTCTCACATCACTGAAGGAATTTAATAACTTTTGAGAAGCATGCGGTTCTGCTTTCTTCATCACAGCCAAGGCCTCATCCTTCTTGCCACCAGAAGAAAATTCATTAAGTATTCGCTGGATATAGTATCCTTTTGATCTTTTGGTAAGCGCTTCGGGCTTCAACTGAAAAGCTTTATAATAGTCTTCTGCTGCACGCATAGACGCATTTTCCACATTACCAGAGTGGCTTTGTAACAAACGGCCTCTTTTTATATGCCAGTCAAATTTCGCATCTGTATCATCTGCAAATTTCTCAAAAGCCCTGTCAAAAATTAAAAGAGCAGTATCAATGTAGGCTTCCTTAAGGGTAGGATCTTGTTTTGTCTTTGCCACTTCACTGTATGCAGTGGTCAGCCGATCAATTTGACGCGTTAACTCAAATCGTGAATACCCTTCAATAGTTTCCGGCATGGCTTGCCACATCCAACGGCCAAACTTAATAGCCTCTTCATAAGAGTCATTTTTATAATTTTCATAAAATATTGAATAAGCCTGTATTTCACTCATTCCACTGGGTGGCTGTACAGAAGATTGTTCCGTCTGCGCCAATGACCAACTGCTGCCTAAGAAAATAAAAGCAGTTATTAATATTAACTTTTTCATAATGCTAACATTTTACTGTATGGTTCAAGTTTAAAACTAATAATAAAGCAATTTATTGTTATTGAAGTTTTGGACGGAAAAACATTATTTCAGCCAAATTAAGCGTCAACCGGACTCCCCAAATATTTTCCTGTACTAAATTTGAAGATTGTGTACCTCTTATACCATATTCAAAACTTAAATCAATAGAGGAGTTTGACCGCGGTGATCGAAGACCAATTCCAAACGCAAACTTCAAGGTATTAATTTGTTGCCCATTAATATCGAGATGACCTGTATCATAAGAGGCTCCAGCCCGATACTTGAAATTTGATAAAAATTTCGTTGATCCAGTAACATACGGAAAATACTGTACTCCTAAACCCATTTTATACCGGTCTACAAACATCTGGTCTTCAGAGGGCTTAAAATCATTTTCATATCCTGACCAACCCTCATAAAGCCCTTCAAGTCCAATCATTAACTTATTGCTGGGATTATAACTAACTCCCCCACTAACTTTCAAGGGTAGTTTAATCGGACCATCGGCATTTTGCAAATCATTTGTCAAACTTACAGCACCATTATCTACAATACCTGTTTGCTTTCGCTCTGCATTCAGCTCAACAGGAAGATTAATGGTCGCTCCAATCCCCAGCTGATCATCCTCTTTAAAGATATTGGGCAAACGGATAAATGTTCCTAATCTATGTCCAAAACTGTGACCACTCGTTTCAAGAGTAAAATTGACATTACGATAAGGAGATTGTGGAAATCCTGCTACATAAGAATCATCTATCGAAAGAAAATACAGTGATGTCGCATATCCAACAGAAATATTTGAATTGATTCTCCAGCCAAGCCCCAGCTCAGCTCTGTTTAATCCGCCACTGCCACGGTTTTCAAGATTAAAATCAATTGTTTCTTCCTGATTGTTATCTCCAATTACGATAGACTCCTGCTCAAAGATCCGATACCTTGCTTCAGTTACAGGTGTAAAGGAACCCGAAACTCCCAGCTCGCCCCGAATTATCGGAAGTTGAAGCTGGAATTGGCCAATGGAAAAATTTGAATTCGTGGCAGTACCGCCAGGACCTGTGGCACTATAGGAGTCTACTCCAATCTCTCCAACACCGAGTCCATATACCGTATTTCCCCAGTGTGCAGGGTTAGCTATCGTTCCTACAAATGTATCATTAAAAGAAACCCCCAGCAATCCCATGGATTGGGCTGCTGTATTACTTACCGATAATGGATACCCAATACCTATTTTGGAATAAACAGATCCACTTGAGGCTTTTGCATCACCTGATTGAGCAAATGCAGCAGAAGTTCCAAAAACAAGTAGTGTTACTATAAGAGTAAACTTTTTCAACGCTAATTCTCAATATTT
The DNA here is from genome assembly GCA_964397705.1 of uncultured Balneolaceae bacterium. Lineage (GTDB taxonomy): Bacteria > Bacteroidota > Rhodothermia > Balneolales > Balneolaceae > Fodinibius. The sequence continues at coordinate 5,012 of CAYNKF010000112.1, forward strand.
TTTAAAGAGGTAATTATAATTTTTGGCTTCAGACCATTGGGCACCTGGTCATCATCAGTCATTATAAGAGTGGATTTTATAATACCATCATTTGGAAGTGTTATGAAAAACTCTCGATCTTCCGGAAATCCATTTCTTATAATATTTTCAACTAATGTAGTGACATCAAAACGATACGTGCCGTTTTCAGCAGAATAGCTGCCTTGTAATCGTGTAGGATTAGTTAACGGGGCCCCGGGGTCAATATTTTCGGGTAACGACTCGGGATCCGCCAAATGTAAATATGCTACCTGTTCTTTTGCCCTTTGAGTAGTTGAAGGCTCTCCGCTTAAACTTTGTTCCAATGCAGCAGTATTTTCATGCAGCACCAATTCTGCTCGCGATAATCCCGGAGGTTGAATATCCAGCTCATCAATTCCCAGTCGTTTAAAATTAAGTACACTCTCGTATGTGCTATGTAATGGAATTGATACCTGTGGGAGGGTGGCATTACTGCCCCTTCCCAGATAGTATCCCCATCTATTTAATGATACATCAAAAGTATCCGCCTCAGGATGCTGAATAAAAAAGCGTGTTGAATCTCGGTAAAGGGGGATAACTTTCTCACTATTTTGGGGGATTAACGCCAAACCATGTGTATCATATACATAAGACGAATCTACCGCACCGGTAGTATCCTGCTTGGAAGAATCAGCATACATTCGATATTCATCTACCCACTGCGGAGCGACCTCAGACAAGTTAATCATTAGTGAATCTTGTAACCCAACCGAAAATTCACCGACTTTTTGCCCCAACGAAAGCTCGTTATCAACTTTTAATACACGGTCACGCCAATACTGACCAATCTCGTACAAGTCAAATTGCTGTATCCCAATGGAGTCTCCAGAAACTTGCCCGCGATTATACATGATCCGCAAGAGAACATCCCCATCTGCTTTCAATGTATCAGATGCTGAGGGCAGGTTAGGTTTCAAATAACCGGTAACATCCATACTGCCAAAAAGCGGATCATCAAATTTGCCAGCTGAAAAGAAATTCTTCTCACCCGAGTAAGATGTTGCATCTACTGAGGTTAAGCCATTTAGAATTAAAGTGTCCCGGACTACTTCTGATGTAGGATCTGTGAGGTCACTGCCTACAGAACCCGGATTTTCACAGGCGCTGAATCCTACCAAGACACCTAAAATTAAAACTAAGTAAAATGACTTCGCTTGTTGAAAGGAGATTTGTATATAATTTTGCAACGAGATACTGCTCTAAATTTATGATTCTTCCGTTTCTTCTTCAGTTCCGGCAATCTCATCGTAGTAATCAGCAAACTTATCTGAAACATCTTCAGGTGATCCCTGAATCTTTCGTGCCGAAACACCCAACTCTTCAAATAAATCGTCCAATTCATCTGTTATATGATTGCCGGTAACAACATGATCGCTGTATTTTAAACCAAGGGTGCGTAAGTCAACGTTGTCCCCCTCTATAAGATTGTCTTTGTCAACAGAATCGGGTAAGCCGACCAGATCTAACAACTTTTTATTAAATACCCCATTGTTCTCGGGATGATGGATGTTATAAATCACCTTTGTATTCTTAAACAGATCCAGATTGTTATATTTCTCTTTGGCGAGCAAGGGAATTAATCCTGCTGCCCAATCGTGGCAATGTATGATATCAGGCTCCCAACCCAACTTTGCTACTGTTTCTAATACACCTTTACTGTAAAAGACAATTCGCTCATCGTTGTCATCATAGTGTTCATTTGTTTCCGGATCCATGAACATGGCCTTTCGCTCAAAGTAGGTGTCATTATCCAGGAAATATACCTGCAGCTTTGCATTGGGTATACTGGCCACTTTTATTCGCATATTCTCTATCTTCTCACCCACTTCGATCTCAATACCAGACAAACGGATAACCTCGTGCAAGCGATTTCTGCGATCGTTAATTGTACCATATTTAGGTAACAAAATACGAATCTCGTATCCCTTGTCCTGCAAAGATGCCGGCAAAAACCGAAGCAAATCAGCCGTGTGTGTCATTCTGGCAAAAGGAGATATTTCAGCGGCAGCATATAATACTTTCATAGATAAATACTAATGAATTCGTTGTTTATTTATTGTTTATTCGTCGGACTCTTTTCTTTCCTGATCCGCATAAAGTTGACTCATCTCTTCATCGTCAAGTGAATAAAAGTCAAAAAGTGTATCACCTCGAAGTCCCAAACGGAGGGTCTCGACAGGAATTACTTCTGAAGGCTGTATATTGCCAAGATTTACATTACTTCCAAACTTACGAATAAACCAAACCTGTTGTTCTTTCTGAGGTGCCTCAAAAATCAGATTCTCTACAGGCACCGAGTCTGCAATTTCATCAATAAGTCCGGATCGCACTTCACCATTGGGACGAAATACGCCCACCGTTCCACTCTCTCGAGCCTCACATATGATTTTCGATGCACCGGCATC
>CAYNKF010000113.1:0-7472 GCA_964397705.1 uncultured Balneolaceae bacterium
AGCTTGTTATACTTTTGTTGTCTTCGTTGGGCTGCAATTCGCCGTTCTTCCTTACGCGATAAGCCATTGCTAGAAGAATTCGAGCGATGTTCTTGATCTTCTTTTTCAGCCTCTTCTCGTTCCTCGACTTTGTCCAAATAATAAGAAACGTTGCCATGAAAAGTGTTCGTTTCGTTGGGACGTACTTCCAGCACTTTATCCACAATGGGATCCAGGAAATCACGGTCGTGACTCACAATCATATAAGTACCTTCGTACTGGTCTAGCGCCTGCTGTAAAATCTCTTTGGATTGCATGTCGAGATGGTTCGTAGGCTCGTCAAAAATCAGGAAGTTAGCAGGCTGCACCAGCATACGAGCGAGGGCAAGACGACTTTTCTCTCCGCCCGATAGCACCGATACTTTTTTGAATACGTCATCACCCTGGAAAAGGAAACAGCCCAAAATGGTACGCAACCGCGTTTCATCAGTTTTGGGTGCAGCCTCCCGCATAATTTCAAACACTGTTTTGCTGATATCTAGCTCATCGGCTTGGTGCTGGGCAAAATAGGAGGTTGTAACATTGTGCCCTGGTTCTCTTTCCCCGTTATCAAAGCTCTCAAGTCCGGCCAGCATGCGAATCATCGTCGATTTTCCCGCGCCATTAGGACCCACAACTGCAATTTTATCTCCGCGATCAATGGAGTAGGAGAGATCATTGAAAACAACATTTTTATCGTATTGCTTTCGGACATTGTTAAGCTTCATCACTACAGCGCCGCTGCGCTCGGGCGGTGGGAATTCGAAGAAAATCTCCTCTTCGCGCTCATCGAGTTCAATTTTATCCATTTTCTCTAGCTGCTTTATGCGGCTTTGCACCTGAGCAGCCTTGCTGGCGTTGTAGCGGAACTTATCGATAAATTCCTGGATCTCCTTGATCTCTTGTTGCTGGTTCTCATAGGCCTTTCGCAGGTGCTCTTTTCGCTCGGCATGCTTTTCCTCGTAATAATCATAGTTCCCCGAATAATCGTGTAGGTCGCCGTATTCAAGAGCCAGCGTGCGGGTCGTAATTTTATTGAGGAAAGCTTTGTCGTGCGATACAATAATAACTGCACCTTCATAGCCATTCAAAAACTGTTCAATCCAGCGCAGCGATTCAATATCCAGATGGTTTGTAGGCTCATCCAATAAAAGATACATCGGACGTTGAAGCAAGAGTTTGCCGAGCGCAATACGCATTAGCCATCCACCGCTAAATTCAGTCGTTGAGCGCTGAAAATCGTCTGGTGTAAATCCAAGCCCCATTAAAACTTTTTCAATATTCGATTCCAACGCATAGGCACCGGATTGTTCAATGCGATTCTGGAGCTTACCTACTTGCTCCATAGCCGTTTTATACTCTTCGCTTTCTTCATTAAGGGTTGCCAACTCTTCGCGGGCTTGTTGCACTTTTTCTTCAAGTTCTTGAATATCGGCAAAAGCACTTTCCATCTCTTCATAGACAGTTAGGTTCGGGTCTGGATCTACACCGTCTTGTGGCAGATAGCCGACTGTAGCGGCTTTTGACATAGTAATATTGCCATCATTGGGCTCAACCTCTCCTGCAATGATTTTTAGCAGTGTTGATTTGCCGGCCCCATTGGGACCTACGAGTCCCACACGTTCACCGGGATTAATGATGGTGCTAATACCATCAAGCAGCGTTTCGTCGCCGAATGACAGAGATATGTTTTCGAGTTGAAGCAAGAATATAAGTTCTTTAAAATTGGCACTTAATATAACCATCAAAGCAATGGAGCTAAATGATTTTTTGCGATTATTTTAAATAACCGCTCAAATTCGAAATCCGTGACGGAAGCTTTTTAATCAGGTACAATTGTCCTATTTTTGACCTATGTATTTACTGTTTTTTTATTTAGCGCTCGCTATTGGTGTATCGTTTCTATGTTCAATTCTGGAAGCGGTATTGCTTTCAGTGAGTCATTCCTATATCGCTATTATGGAGCGAAAGGGGGATTCATCGGGTAAATTGCTGCATAGTTATAAAGAAGATGTAGATCGTCCGCTTTCTGCCATTCTTAGTTTAAATACTATTGCCCATACTGTTGGTGCTGCCGGAGTGGGGGCACAGGCCCAAATTGTTTTTGGGGATGCGTACGTAGCTATTACTTCAGCAGTGTTAACGTTTTTAATTTTAGTGCTCTCTGAAATTATCCCTAAAACCATTGGAGCAACGTATTGGCGAAGTTTGGCACCAATGGCAGCGAAAACACTTCGTGTGCTGATGTTCTTGATGTATCCGCTGGTTGTGATGTCGCAGGCGATTACAAGATGGCTTGCGCAGGATGAAAAAATTCCCAGCTTTAGTCGTGAAGAATTTGGAGCCCTTGCTGATCGTGGGGTAGAAGAGGGTATTTTTGAAGAGGAAGAATCACGAATTTTTAAGAATTTAATTCGCTTTAATTCACTTCGGGTCAAAGATATTATGACGCCCCGTACAGTGGTAGTTGGCTTTGACGAAACACTGAAGGTGAGTGATGTTAGTGAAAATGTAGAACGGCTTCATTTTTCGAGGCTTCCTGTTTATGGTGCTGGTCGTGATGAAGTTACCGGCTATGTGCTTAAAAATGATTTATTGCTTATGCTGGCTCGGGGGCAAACGGATAAAGAATTAAAAGAATTTAAGCGTGATATTCTTATTGTCCCGGAGATGATGCCGCTTCAGGATTTCTTTGAACAGCTGATGAAAAAGCAGGAGCACATCGCCATAGTTGTAGATGAGTACGGCGGGTTTGCGGGGGTTGTAACAATGGAGGACCTTGTAGAAACGCTTCTGGGAATGGAGATTATAGACGAGGTTGATACCATTGAAGATATGCAGAAGATGGCACGTAAAAAATGGATGGAGCGTGCTAAAAGACTGGGTATTGTTCCTGAAGATACCGAAGAAACATCTTCTCTGGATTCAGCTTAGCAGCTGGCTAAAGTTTTTCTGCATACCTTTCTGTTACTTTCATAGTCGATCCCGTATTTTTACGGTGTGGCTGAAAAACGTACTATTCTATTTTCATATGCCTTACATTTTTTTACTATTTCAGGTTCGTCATTTGCAGAATTATTCATAAGGTTTGGCATCAAATGTATTGTCATTACTTAAAATAATAGAGTATAGCTGGTTGTATCTTCTGGAAAAGAAGTGCTCATTAGTATATTCTGATAAAGAAGTAACGAGGACTTTGGGCAGTAGGTTTGATAATGAAAAGGGGAAGAATGTTTTTTGTTGAATATTAGCTAAAATCACAGTTCTAATTGTTGAGGTATTCAAATAAGGTGATTGATAGTATCTATTTTGATTTATTTTTTTTAATTATAAGGTGATGATATGCTAATAATGTTTACTCAATATTTTATCAGCTTTTGATGGAGATGGTTGTTACACAAAAGACTACTTACTTCAACATCGGTTTTCACTAACATATGCATATCGCAAAAGGAGAAAAGAATGAGTCTGGGAATAATCTGGTGAAGAGGATTCGACAGGGAGACGAACAGGCTTTTGAGAAGCTCTTTTGTGAATATTATTATGATTTGTGCTCTTTTGCTTATCAGTTCACAAGCTGTAATGAACGGGCTAAAGATCTTGTGCAAGATGTGTTTTTGAAAATTTGGAATCGCCGCAAAGAATGGAAAGTACACCGTTCTGTAAAAGCCTATCTTTTAAAAGCAGTTCGTAATTCTGCAATTAATAATATCAACAAGAGAGGCCATCGAAGTGACGTTCGGGAAACCTTTTCTAGAGAAATTCTGCAACATATAAAACCCCCTGTTGATCGAGAATTTGATAAAAGGGATGAGTTGGTTGATCAAATCTGGGAATCTGTTTTAACAATGTCTAAGCGCCGCCGCAGGGTATTTATTCTTTATCACCGGCATGGTCTCAGTTATAATGAGATTTCTGAAGTGTTGGATATTAGTCGCAAGACTGTTGAAAATCACATGGGCTTGGCTCTTAAGGACATTCGCGCACAAATAGGATGAAGCAGTACCTCCGAAAGGTTGGTTTGCGCAGTCAATGGTTTTCTTAAAATGCTTTCAGTACTCTTAAAATACAGTTTATTGGCAATTTGAGTTTTTATTGGGGGGAGTACCTTTCGCAACTGTCTTATAGGTGAAGAGATGATCGATCATTAAAAGACATTGTGATGGAGCTGAATGGTAAAGAATATCAATTGATTGCCAGTTATTTGGCGGGCGAATGTACCGACCGGGAACGATTAAAGGTTGAGCAATGGATTGGCGAAAATAAAGAGAATAAGAAGAAGTTTCAGGAAATACGTCGTATCTGGCAGCTTTCCGGGGATGCTGTTTCTTCTCAGGATATGGAACTGAATCTTGATCAGGAATGGAATCGTTTGGGAAGACAAATAAATGATCAAGAAGCTTCATTAAGTAACAAGAATTCCGATCAAAAGCGGTATTGGTCTTTTCGGAGCTCATCTATTCATTCTGCAACCCAGAAATTTATTCGAATAGCCGCGGTATTTTTAGTTGCGGGACTTTTTGGGGTATTGTCCTACCATGGTTGGTACCAACCTGATCAAAAAGAACAGCAAGAGGTCTTGCGACAAATTAGTACTGATAATGGTCAGAGGGCTAATCTTACACTGGCCGATGGCACTGAAGTTATGCTCAATGCTGATAGTGAGCTTGAACTCCCCACAAAATTTGCTTCTGATGTTCGTGAAGTCCACTTAAATGGTGAAGCCTACTTTAATGTGTCAGAGAATAAGGAGAAACCATTTTTGGTACACTCGAGCGGGTCTACGGTACGTGTTTTGGGGACGGCCTTCTCTGTACGATCATACCCTGAAGACCAGCAGGTCCAAGTTGTAGTGGAAGAAGGACGTGTCTCTTTTGGAAAAGAAAAAGAAGCTGAGAATGAAAAAGCAATTTTGGGTCGTAATGAGCTGGGTACGTTTGATCTTTCAACAAATACTCTAGCTACTCAAACCGTGGACGACATTGAATTGTATATGAGTTGGAGAAACGGATACTTGAAATTTGAAAAAGACCAATTGAATAAAGTAGCGAAGGCCTTGGAGCGGCGATATGATGTGGAAGTTATTTTTGAGGATTCTACTCTAAAGGAGCTTTTACTTACGGCATATTTGAAGAGTCGGTCGCTCCGGAATGTACTGGATGTTATCACGACGTCATTAGAAATAGAATATGAATTAGATGAAAATACGGTCACTTTCATGAAGTAAGTACTAGATGATGTAAATGATTTTGTGTAACCGGTTTCAATAAAATTGGAAGGTAGTAACTCAAAAGCGATAGTTTTTAATTAAAAAATAAATCCAAACGGAGGTTCTATGAAAGAATCGTTATTGCATATTTTGTCAAAGTCGGTGCTCTGGTGCTTGGCTGTATTGCTGGTTTCGCCGGTAAGCCAGGCATATACGGCCGACGCTCAGGGACAGTATTTAACATCTGCTGCAAATGAGTCCATCAACAAGTCGTTTTATTCGGTTAGTAAGTATTCCGATCGCATTCCTGAATTACAGAGAATCATTTCAGTTGATGTAGAGAATGCACCAATACGAGAAGTATTGGAAAATATTGTATCGCGAGCAGATTTGGGCATAGCCTACAATGCTGAAATGCTTTCTTTAGGGCAGCCGATTACGGTTGACATGAATAGTGTTACTGTCGCATATGCTTTACAAAAAGTGCTTGGCGACACTCCTTTTGAGGCAGCAATCTCCAAAACACGAGAAATAGTATTGCGAGACCGTCCTGATCCTCAACCGTTGGTAATACAGTTTCAGCAAGAAATTTCCGGTACCGTAAAGGATGCTGAATCAGGTGATCCGCTACCCGGTGTTAACGTGATGGTTCCAAATACAACGGTCGGTACATCAACTAATGAAAGTGGGGAATACTCAATTTCAGCCCCTGATGGAGCTGATAGCTTGGCGTTTTCTTTTATTGGATATCAGCGGCAGGTTGTGCCCATAAATGGACGAAGCACTATTAATATAGAATTGCGATCAGAGGTGCAAACGTTTGGTGATGATGTGGTAGTAACTGCATTGGGTATTACGCGTGATGAAAGATCCATTGGATATTCATCCCAAGAAGTGGGAGGGGATGAACTCACCTATTCCCAAGATCAAAATGTGATTGGAGCATTATCAGGTAAAATTGCAGGCGTCCAAATTTCGGGATCTTCCGGTGCAAGCATGGGAGGTACCCAGACGATAAAAATTCGTGGTGTTAACTCGCTAAGCGGTGAAGGTCAGCCGTTAATTGTGGTTGATGGAACTCCTATTTCCAATCAAAACTTTGCGGGAAGTGGCGGAGCCGATTTCGGTAACTTGGCACAAGATGTAAATCCCAATGATATTAAATCAGTAAACGTGCTTAAAGGACCGGCTGCCTCTGCCTTGTATGGTATCCGAGGGCAATACGGTGTAGTTATGATTACTACCAAAAGTGGGGCAGGCCAAAGAGATCTTTCAGTTGAATTCAGCTCCAGTTTTGAAGTGCAACGCGCCGGAAACTTTATGGAATATCAGAATAAATACGGTGCAGGTTACTCTTTGGATTTTCCTACCCTTTCAAATGGTGATCCCTATGTACCTACAAATTGGGATGAAAGCTGGGGTCCGCGGATGGATGGGACCATGGTTCGAGAATATTTCAGTTTTTATCCCCAGGATCCACGATATGGACAATTAACTCCATTTGAGCCACAGCCGGATAATGTGAAGAACTTCTTTGAAACAGGCTTTAAATCGAACCAAGCCATTTCAATTTCTGGAGGAGGAGATGATAGTAATTACCGTTTAAGTTTCAATGATTCCAGGACAGACGGAGTTTATCCCAATACCGAGCATCATCGAAACAACCTCGGTGTAAGCGCTGGAATAGATGTGAGTGAGGATTGGAGATTTTCCACAAATATTAACTATGCCCGGAATAGCGGGCAACGTCCTCCTCAGGGATATGGTTATGGATCCCAATATTTTCGACAGTGGTTCCAACGCAATGTTAGCATGGAAGAATTGGAAGATTACAGATATGATGATGGCACTTTTAAACACTGGAATATTGGGATTCCTTCACAAGGAGAAACACCGAGTCCTGTGTACTGGGATAATCCATACTTTCTGGCTTACGAAAATGAAACAACGGATGATCGAAATCGTGTATTTGGTGATTTCGGAGTAGAATATAATGTACTGCCTGAACTTACATTGAATGCCTCATTGCGCGGTGATGTGTATGTGCAGCATATTGAGTGGAAGTCCGCTGTAGGCGGTACGGGAACGTCCGGCTATACGGTTGGCAAATACGAAAACCGGGAAATGAATTACGATATTTCAGCTCAATATGTTAATGACTGGGATGCTTTTTCAATAGATGCTACAGTTGGTGCAAACATGTACGATCGTGATTATTCTTTCTTGCGCCAATCAACGGTAGGTG
>CAYNKF010000114.1:0-7461 GCA_964397705.1 uncultured Balneolaceae bacterium
AATACATAAATAAAAAGTACTTTCGGGATATTCCGCTTTCAGATGTTCTAGTGTTTGAATGGTATAGGAAGGGTGAGATAGTTGCTTTTCAACATCACTGATTTTCACATCATCGAAGTCGTTAAAAGCTGTTTGCAGCATTTTTAGTCGAGATCGAAAAGCTGCCTGTGCCTGCCCTGTTTTGTGAGGAGGATCAGGGGTTAAGAGCACCCATAGCTCATCAAGTAAATCGGACTGTAAAAATGATTTTACTATGGATATATGTCCATTATGAACGGGATCAAAGCTACCCCCTAACAACCCTATTCTTTTGTGCTGGACTGACATTAATTCGTATTGGAATCTTCATCGACTTCAGCCTGTAAATCTTGCTCATTGTCTTCAACAACAGGCGCCTCTTCCGGAAGTTCTGCCAGCGCAGTACGAGCATCATCGACAAGTTCTTCTGCCTCTTGGCGATATTCACCGTTGGGAAACAGCTGAATAAATTTTTCGTAGGCTTCCACCGCTTTTTGATAGCGTTCAGGCTGTTTCGAGGCTACACTGCGATCAGCATAAATGTTATAGGTTTTAATTTCATCAACCAATGCTCGCTGTGCCCACTTTGTCTCGGGATATTTATCAATGGTTAAATCATAGTAAATTATTGCCGCATCATATTTATCAGTCCGCAAATATAAATCAGCTGAGTGATAAAGCTTTTTAGCAAGTTTTGTTCTCATTTCAGATATATACTTTCCGGCTTCATTAGCTTTTTCTGAATTCGGAAAGCGTGAATTGTATAATTGAAATTTTTCTATTGCTCTACGCGTATATTTTTGATCTAACTTGTATCGGGGACTTAATTTATAATAACAATACGCTTCCTTGAATTGTGCTTCTTGTCGTCTTTCTACCCTCGGGAAAAGCGAAATAAACCGCTCGTATTCTGAAGCAGCCAGTAGGTACCTTCCATCATTGTAGTACGATTCTGCTAAATAAAACTGAGCATCCTGCCCATATTCAGTACCTCTAGCAATTTGTACAACAGTTTCAAAGGCTTCAGAAGCTTCGGTATAATCCTCCTTTTCATAAAATGCCATGGCCTTTTTAAACGCTACCTCCAGGGAATCCCCTCTTTGTATTAAATCGCTGTTTTTACATGATGCAAATACAAATACAGCAAGAAATAGACAAGAAAGTTTAAATGTTAAAGTAGAAAGCTTATGCATTATTTTTATTTCTGATTTAATATTCACGAGAGATCAAGTGATTGAAAAAATTTATAATTTCATTTTTATACTCTGAATCCTCAAAACGTTCAAGATGCTCCATCGCTTCTTGATAATGATATTGAACAGCATTTTTCGTGTCTTCAATAATATTTAGATCCTGATACATTCTTATAACGGTATTTATATCTCCTGCACCGCTATTATTATTAGACAGTATCTTTTGTAACTTATTTTGCTGGTTATTATTACATCGCTCCAATGCAAGAAGAGTTAAATATGTTTTTTTTCCTTCAATAATGTCTCCGCCCCTCTTTTTACCAAATTTTTGGGGGTCAGCAATAGCATCCAATAAATCATCTTGTATTTGAAAAGTAATACAGGCTTTTTTGCCAACAAATCGCAACTCATCAATAGTAGTTTCGTCAGTTTTAGCTACAGCCGCACCTATTGCTAATGCTCCGCTAATTAGAGCCGCCGTTTTACCCTCAATCATTTGAATATATTCCTCGATACGTACATCCGTTTGATTTTCGAACATAAGATCATAAGCCTGCCCTTCACAAACGGTTTCTGCACTATTCAAAAAGATATCAAGGATTGTACTATATTGGCCTTTGCTATACAAATTTGAGTGTCCGTAATACTGTAGCTGTTTAAATGCCTTGGCATACATGGCATCGCCGGACAAAATGGCTGTATTAGAATTCCACTTTTTAAAGACACTCGGTTCCCCTCTCCTGGTATCCGCCCTGTCCATAATATCATCGTGTAATAACGTAAAATTATGAAGCAGTTCGATAGATAGTGCTGCTGGTAATGCTTCATTAACCTCCCCTCCACAAATACCACAACCTACCAGTGTTAAATACGGGCGTACACGCTTTCCGGCAAGTTTAAGCGTATAACGCACGGGATCGTAAAGTAACGATGGTTCTTCTGGCAGATCTAGTTCCGCCAGGTTTTCATCTATGAGTTCAGAAAGTTTTTGCTGTCGTTCTGTAATTTTCAAATTCTCTTAAGGCTGAATTTACAAAAGGCCAAATATAAATAATTTACAGCAACATATTTTTGCTGTTATTGCTTTAATTTTAAGTGCTCAGGAGCTAATTCAGAAGGTGTTTTGCATCCTAATAATGTAAGTATAGTAACCAGCTCTTTGTACCACTTTTGATACAATTGTTCTAAACCATTGTATCCATTTTCAACAACAGCTTTAATCACAGGCTGAGCAGAAGCACTAAAATCAGCTCCAAAACATAATGTTTTTGCAATATCTTGACTTGATCGAATGCCACCGGAAGCGATAAGTTCAAAATTGTATTCTTTTTTAAGATCGGTTAAGTGCATAACGCATTTCAAAGTTGGAATTCCCCAGTCGTTGAATCTACTGTCAGGATTTTTGTTTGATACACGCTGATTTTCAACTTTTGCCCAGCTGGTGCCTCCGGCTCCGGCCACATCAATAACCTCAACCCCGGTATTCAAAAGCCGTTTCCCGACTTCTGCTGAAATACCTGCACCGGTTTCTTTTACAATAATGGGAAGCGATGTATCGCGGCATAGTTGAGCTATGCCTTTTTCAATGCCCTTGAAATTACGATCACCCTCAGGTTGCATCAGCTCTTGAAGTGGGTTAAGGTGAACTATTACAGCATTAGCTTCGATGGAATCAATGAGTAAATTAAGTTTCTTTTTAGATAGTCCGCCTACCAGTTGGGCTCCCCCGATATTTGAGGCAATAAAAGCGTTGGGTGCCTTTTGTCTTACTACAGAAAACGAAGATGTTGTATCGGGATCTTCTAGCATCACACGCTGACTTCCAACACCGAATGGTAAGTTATATTCTTCACAAAACTCTGCGATGATAGCATTAACAGCTCCTGCATCCGTATAACCACCAGTCATCGAGGAAATGAAAAGAGGAAATGAAAAAGTTCTGTCAAGGAAACGAACTTCCGTCGAAACTTCATCTACATTGATTTCGGGAAGTGCATTATGTGCGAAATAATACTGCTCAAATCCAGCTGGAATTTGATAGTCAACCTCACCGGAAGTCGTTAAGTCTACGTGATCTTTCTTGCGGTCTTTAATACTCATGACTAAATCATATAGCTTCCGCCGTTAATATGAAAAGTCGATCCCGTCATATGCGGAACTTTTCCGCTTGCAAGAAATGCAACTAACTCCCCTACTTCATCTGGCGATGTAATTTCATCAAAGGCCATACCTTCAGTCAAATAATCTTCGCCATACACGTCAATAGAATCCATAGCCATATCGGTTTTAATAAAACCGGGAGCAATAGAATAAGCAGAAATTCCATGTTCTCCGAAATCCCGCGCTACGCTTTTCGTAAACGCTACAAGTCCACCTTTAGAGGCCGCATAAGCCGAATATTCTTGTGTGTCTCCGCGATAAGCTGCTCGGGAGGATATATTAATGAGGAAGCCTTCCCCTTCCTTTACCCAGCGATTTAAAGCCCACTTTGATAATAAGGCAGGAGCACGAAGGTTTACCTGCATGGTTTGGTCCCACTTTTTAAGCCATGACTCGTCATCATTTTCAAAGCCGGACTCCATAAAAACTCCGGCATTGTTAACAAGTACATTGGGAACTTGTTCCCTTTCAAATATTGGCTTTAACTTTGTTTCTATGGCAATGGGATCCCCTAAATCAACATATAGACTCTCGAAGTTATCGTGCTGAGTAAATTCTTTGGGGAAATCTGAGGATCGTGCAGTTCCGAGAACATCAAAATCCTCTTTTAACAATGATTTTGTTATACTTTTTCCGATACCACGAGAAGCGCCGGTGACTAGTGCGTACACAGTATATTGAGTTCGTTAATCTTGCTTATTGTGAAGGTAAGAATCGGATTGAGGGCATCCAAAGAATTGATAAAATATTATGCCCTGTAGACAGGCACATTTGAACATGCCTCACCATACATCAATTTTTTTACATGTGGAACGAGTCGCTGCGTCGCATATAGATAAACACTTTCAGGAACAGGTTTTTCTTTGCTCGAACACCCCTTCAGTATTACAAACTTATCCTTATAACTAGTCCAATCTATGTCCTCCAACTTACGACGATAGAGTTCGAAGAGGATATCCTCTTCTTGGCCTTTGAAAACCTCCTTGGCGTGGCCCGCAAGGTATTGGCCAACAAGCATATAAGCCCATTTAGATATAATAGCGTCTGTTGAGCAGTAAACAGCCACGTATTGACCTTCAAACTGGCTCCAATCAAAGTCTTCAAGCTGTTTCCTAAAATCTTTTTCTTTCAGGATCATGCCCTTGAAAAGAAATTGTTTAAGGTCAAGTTCGGCTTTTGGAGTGCCATCAAAAAACTTCTGAAGATCAATGGTTACCAGCTTATCAGACTGCTTAACTTTATTAACAATTTCGCCTTTGGTATCAGTTGCCATAACTTAAATAGAGAATGATTCTCCGCACGAGCATGTGCGATTTGCATTCGGATTATGAAAGTGAAACCCTTCGCCGTTTAAACCATCCGTATAGTCGAGTTCCGTTCCAGATAGGTATAAGAAGCTGCGCATGTCAACAACCAAATGTATACCTTTATCTTTAAATTGTTGATCCTCTTCATCCCCATTTTCGGGATCAGAATCGAATTCCAGATCGTAGGTTAAACCGGAACATCCACCACTTACAACGCCCACTCGAAGTATAGCATCTTCAGCAATTTTCTGCTCGTCGCGAATCTGCTTAATACGTTCTGCTGCACGATCTGTAATAGAAATGGACATATAATACTCGCAATTTATACAGAGACTACCTGTATTTCAGGATCAATACGTTTAACCATACTCTCAATGGCGTAAAGAGTACCACTTGTTGCTGTAGGGCAGGTTCCGCAAGCGCCCTGATAGTGAACCTTGAGTCGATTGCCATCGAGACCTAAGATCTTTAATCCGCCGCCGTCAGCAAGCAAGTATGGACGAACCTGTTCATCAAGCATCTTGTTAATTTCCTGGAGTCGGGGATCATCTGTTTCCTGAACTTCCTTAGTAGCATGTACCTCATCGTCCTCCACAGCATCGGTTTGGGGAGTAGCTTCACGAATGGGAGGTGCCAATTGACGAAGAAGCTCTGACCATACAGCATCTCCATCTTGTGTAACTGTCACATATTTGTCTACATAATAGACATTGATCACATGGTCGATAGAGAAAAGCGCTGAGGCAAGCTCATCATCCTCAGCATTAGAAGCATTTTCAAATGATTTAGTGACTCCGTTAGTCAGTGCCTCCCCCAATACAAATCTCATAGCATCGGGATTTGGCGTGCGTTCAATTTCTTTAATCTTAGGCATAATAATATAGTCTAATAGCTTTTTGTTATTCCACTATTTAGAACGAATATAAATATAAATTAATTCAATTCACAGCTCCAAGTTGAAGCTATTCAAATATTGAAATCGCCTTTTCAATTCCTACTACAAGTCGATCAATATCTTCTTTGGTGTTGTAAAATGATAGTGAAGCTCGGGCAGTAGCTGAAACATCAAATCGACGCATTGTAGGTTGTGCACAATGATGTCCGGTACGTATAGCTATTCCCTGTTGATCCAAGATAGTACCGATGTCCGTAGCATGAATATCCTCATGAACAAAAGACAATACCGATGCCTTTTCTTTAGCTGTTCCAATGATGCGAATTCCATCGATATTTTGAAGCAGCGAGGTACCGTATTCTAACAACTCGTGTTCGTATTGTGCAATATTTTTCATACCCACTTCATTGAGAAATGAAATGGTTTCACCAAAACCGATACCTGCTGCAATGGGCGGTGTTCCCGCCTCAAATTTGTGAGGGGTTATATTATAGGTTGTTTTTTCAAAGGATACTTTGTCTATCATATCTCCTCCACCGCGATAAGGTGGCATCTCATCGAGATATTTCTTTTTGCCGTACAGTATACCAAACCCTGTAGGTCCACACATTTTATGAGCTGAAAATGCATAGAAATCAGCATCGAGATCCCGAACATCGACGGTAGTATGCGGTACAGCTTGAGCTCCATCCACCAGAACAGGGATATCTTGCTTGTGTGCTTTTGCTATCATCTTTTTGATGGGATGAACAGTTCCTAAAGCATTAGAAACATGGCCTATAGCAAGAATTGCCGTATCATCACTGAGCAACTCTAAAAATTTGTCCCAAATAATATCGCCATTATCATCAACGGGAATTACACGAATCTCAGCACCCTTTCGTTTAGCTATCATCTGCCATGGAACAATATTGGCATGATGCTCAATCTCAGAAAGCAATATTTTATCCCCTTCATTAATAAATTGCTCACCAAAGCTGTTCGCTACAAGATTGATTGCATCAGTTGTCCCGGTTGTGTAAATAATTTCATCCTTATGTTGCGCATTGATGAAATCCTGTACTTTTTTTCGGGTCAATTCATAAGCATCAGTAGCTTTTTGGCTGAGCGTATGTATACCACGGTGGACATTGGCATGTTCATTTTTATGGTATGCATGAATACGATCTGCGACACGAGCAGGCATTTGACTGGAAGCTGCATTATCAAGATAAACCAAAGGTTGTCCGTTAACCTGTTGTTCAAGAACAGGAAATTGTTCTCGGATCTGATTAAAATCCAAATCCTTCTTCGATTTTGCAGCAGCTTCAGCCATAAAGCACCTTAAACGGTTAACTTTGAATCAAGTTGATTCTCTGTATATCGGTGAACTTCATCAACAAGCAGGTCTTGTACCGAATCAACCGATATATTCTCAATTGTTTCAAGTGCGAAAGCATAAATAAGCATTTCTCGCGCTTGCTGTTCATTCAGACCGCGACTCATCAGATAAAAAAGTTCATCTTGATCCAGTTGTCCCACTGTAGCACCGTGTGTGCAAACTACATCATCAGCAAAAATCTCAAGTTGTGGCTTTGTGTTTACCAGTCCTTTACGAGAAAGTAACAGGTTTCTGTTTTCCTGGAAAGAATCAATTTTTTGGGCATCTTTTCGGACAAAAATCTTACCATTAAAGACCGAATGCGCATTGCCATTAATTACACATTTGTGCAGCTGGTGACTTTCGCAATGTGAAAAGCGATGATCCATTACTGAATGGGTATCAGATACCTGATCGCCATCAATAAGTACAAGACCATCAACAGTAAATTCTACTTCTTCATCGCGCTGAGAAATTCGCGGCTCGTTTCGGGATAGCTTTGCACCAAGCGTAATAGTATATGACTCG
>CAYNKF010000115.1:0-7440 GCA_964397705.1 uncultured Balneolaceae bacterium
GATCGTTTTGTAAGCTCTGGCGGCATTTTTGTTTTATTATGTCTGCTAAATGTAGCGTTATGCTGAATCCCGAGGTGCCAGGACTAGCTTTGTTTCAGCATCTAAAAAGATAAGGGATAAAAGATCCTGAAACGAGTTCAGAATGACATAAGGCTATATTTCCAGCTGTTGCTGGCCCTTGTTAAGATTCATCAGCTTTTCGGTAAGCTTGCGATTGGCTTTAGGAAAGGGATAGTCGATCAATTCATTAATAGCAATCCAGCGGATTTCCTGGCTCGATTTCGGTTTGGGCTTTCCATTAGCTAATTCACATAAATAAGCATGCAGTGTAATTTTAAAATGTGAATACGCATGATCGAGTTTCATGAATGGTTTTGTGATTGAAATATCAATATCCAACTCCTCTTTAAGCTCGCGCTTCACCGTATCTTTTATATTCTCACCTTCTTCCTGTTTACCCCCTGGAAACTCCCACATGCCGCCCAGCATAGCATCATCCGGACGTAAAGCAATAAGCACTTCTTCATCTTCATTCATCACAATGCCTACACCGATTTGATGATGGGGGCGTTTTTTGGCGGATGATTTATAAGGAATCTCTTCGGTTTTCGCTGTTTTGTAGGCTACACAATTGCCTTGAATGGGACATTCCCCACAATTGGGATTGGAAGGTGTACAAACGGTTGCGCCTAATTCCATTACGGCTTGGTTAAAATCACCGGGGCGTTCTTCAGAAATAAGCTCATCTGCAGCATCTTGTATGGCATTTTTTGTAAACGTACTTCGAACATCATCTTCAATACCCAGATAACGGCTAAGTACACGTATCACATTGCCGTCGACCACAGCATGTTTTTTCTGAAAAGCAATACTAAGCACTGCAGAAGCGGTATAAGGTCCCACTCCTTTGAGTTCTGTGATATCATCCCAGTTATCGGGGACGTTACCTTCAAACTCTTGTACAACTAGCTTAGACGCTGCATGAAGGTGTCGGGCACGGCTGTAGTAACCTAGTCCTTCCCAGACCTTAAGTACTTCTTGTTGGTCAGCTTTAGCCAGGTCATTAACGTTGGGAAAGTGCTCCATAAAACGATTGAAATAGGGAGTGGCCTGATCCACGCGGGTCTGTTGCAGCATAATCTCAGAGACCCATATTTTATAGGGATCATCACAGTCACGCCAAGGCATCTCACGTTTATTTTGATCGTACCAATCCAATAAGTGGTTTTGAAAAGTACCCTTATCCAATGTTTCTTACTTTCTATAAGTTAAAATGATCTGCTTTAATTGTCGCTTTGTTCGCTGCGAGGATTTTCGACGACATTAATAGTAATATCAATAGATTTCGCAGCCCCGTATTGGTCGGTTGCAATGACACGGAATTCATTCTTACCTATTTGTCGAGGAGTAGGAGACCAAGTAAATTCTCCGGTTTTTTCATCAATTGATGCACCTTCCGGCAAGTCTACCCCCAGATAACGAACCAACTCTCTGTCGCTCCCATCAGGATCGGTTGCTTTAATAGGTAACGAAAATTCTTCATTAATAGGGATACTTATCGTCCGTATAGGTGCAAATCGTGGCGGCGAATTAAACGATGTGACTTCAATATTAATGCTTGTACTATCCGTTTTGCCACTGTTGGTAGATGCAATAATTTTAACGCGATGATTGCCAACATCATCAGCCGTGGGTTGCCAGTAAAAACTTCGTCCTCTTATTTCTGCATGTGCGATATTATCAGACTGATAAGATATTTGTACTGCACTTGCAGGGATAGCCTGCTCAAACCTGATGGGAAATAACAGTGATTTCGTATGTGGTACTACTTGGTTAGAAATATCTTTTAAGGCAATTTCACCTGTGTAGGTTTCGCTTGATTTTGTAGTCACATTATTGTCAGAACTACCACCAGGCACCGAAGTTATTATTCGGCTAAGCTTATTATATTCCGAAATCCATAGGTCACCTTTTGTTACGGTAAAAAAGTTTCCGGCGTCCTTGTCCTCTTTCCACAAGTCGGGGCTTCTATTTTGATAGGAGGTCCAAACCCTGTTAGAAATTCCCTGAATAATGAGCCAGTTTTTCCAAGATGCTATCTTAACTACGGGTTCATCAATACTGCCAAGTTGTGACGTGTTACCAGAGCTGCTGAACTCATAAATATTACCGTCAGGATCTGAACCGTAAACGGTATTATCAATCAAAAATATTTTACTAATATCTTCGGAGATCTCCAGCTCTTTAGCCAGCGACAGTTGTTCGTCATCATAATTAAACTGATAGAGTTTTTGGCTGGAGGATAGAGCAAAAAGCTGGTCGTTGGAGGCTTCAAGATCAATAATATTTTCTCGACTCAAACGAGAACGCTCCACATAATCCATGGTAGAATCAACTGCGGCAGGAGTGCTGAGCGAAAGTTTTCCAAGTCCTTTATCACCGAGAGCCACATATAGATTGTTATCGATACGTTTTGCATCCCTAGGATTAGCAGGTAACAGGGTTGATGAGTATACTCCCAATACCGAAGTAGGTTCGAGTACAGTGAGTCGCCGGCTGTCGCCCCAGAGGTAAGCAAATCGGATGTCAGCTGTCATGGTATGTCCCCGTTGTTCCATACCAGTGGAGGAATAGAGCCATTGCAGGGTATCCTGTTGTGTGCGAAATACGGCCATTCCTTCGCTGTCAGATAAAACATAAACATGAGCAGCGGAACTCCCTACTGTTATTGTCGATGGAATTTCTAATACATAAGAGAAATCTTTTTGTAGCGTAGGTTGTGCCTGAACATTTATGGCAACGCATAAGAGTAGGCCTACAAAAAAAGTGAACAGTTTATTCTTCATAAATTTATAGCCAGTGATGTTTTTGATACCAATGGATGGTCCGTGCAATTCCTTCACCCAGCGAATATTGTGGAGTATAGCCGAGTTCTCGGTGTGCTTTTTCATTAGAGCACGTCCATTCTAAAATTAATTCTTTCGCTTTTTCCTTGTTAAGAACGGGATACATCCCAAAAAATGATGCAGCTTTTTCAACTGTACTTGCGATTGTTTTTACAATCTTGGGCTTTACGTAAATAGGTAATACTTTTTTACCTAATACTTTAGAAGTAGTTCCACGTATTTGATTCCAGGTATAGATTTCCGGTCCGGATATGAAATATGTATGAACTCCTTTAGTAGTTTGATCAACCGCTTTCAAAATCCCATTTATTACATCCCCTACGTAAATCATAGAAATTTTGGGATGTTCACCATCGCCAATAATGGGACATATCCGTTTATTAACCATTTTGAAGAAGCTGTAAATTTGATCTTCCCGTGGACCATAAACCGCCGGTGGACGCAATACAGTAATAGAGGTATTCCCATTTGATGCCTTGTGAATAACTTCCTCCATCTCTTTTTTCGATTTCCCATAGTTGCTGATGGGATTCATGGGCTTGTCTTCAGTAAGAGGCTCGTCTTGGCTAGGGCCTGCCGCAGCCAGTGAAGACAATACTACCATTTTGGGTACTCCTTCTTTTTGGGCAATACGGAGAAGGTTTTCAGTTGCGTCTACGTTGGCATGTCTCAACTCCTCATATGTGGGGGCTTTTACACGTCCGGCAATATGAAAGATTACATCTACATCTTTAAGAGCCTTTTTAAGCACAGGCAGATCATCCAAATCGCCGTGCACACGAGTAAAATCTTTATCTTTTAGCCATTTCTCGTTATTTCGAATGAGGCATCGCACCTCAGAATAGTCGTCAGAACTGATTAAAGTGTCGGCCAGGTGACTTCCAATAAAACCTGTTCCGCCGGTTACGAAGGCTTTCATCAAATTTTGTATATTTGGGGCCTAAATTAAACTGTGATTGTTAAAACATTTCAAGTTTAAAACAGTTATTAAGATACAAATATCAAAGATGTATTGGAAAATTTATGAAAGAACTTAGAGTTGCCATCTTCACTGGTAATTACAACCATATTCAGGACGGTGTTTCACTGACTCTGAATAGGTTGGTTGGGTTTTTGGAGGAAAAAGGCATTCCAGTAATTGTTTTTGGCCCTACTGTTGATGAACCGGCAATTGATCATGAAGGAGAATTTGTACCCGTACCCTCAGTTCCTGTTCCCGGACGTTCAGAGTATCGTATTACGGTTGGATTTCCAGAAAAAGCTCAACGGAGACTTAGAGAATTTGAACCTACGCTAATTCATTTGGCCACACCCGATGTGTTGGGATTTCGTGCTATGCGTTGGGCACAGGCTAATCATATCCAGTTGGTAGCTTCGTACCATACCCATTTCACCAGTTATCTAAAGTATTATAACCTAGATATGCTGGAAGTTCTGGGTTGGAAATATATCGGTTGGTTCTATAGTCAGTGCAAACATATCTACGTGCCGTCGCCTTCGATGGCTGATGAGCTTAATGAGGAAGGAATTGATGATGGTATTCGGATTTGGGCTCGCGGCGTTAATACTGACCAGTTTAATCCCGATTATAGGGATATGGAATGGCGTAGGTCCATTGGATTTGACGATAAAGATAAAGTTGTAACTTTTGTGTCACGATTGGTGTGGGAAAAAAATCTGCAGACATTCGTTGATACTATAAAGCGACTGCAACAAGATCATTCCGATATTAGAGCGATGATCGTGGGAGATGGTCCGGCAAAGAAAGAGCTGGAGCACATGTTACCCGAAGCTCATTTTACTGGGTTTATAACTGGTGATGAGTTAAGTAGAGCCTATGCCAGCAGTGATGTATTCCTTTTTCCATCTGAAACGGAAACCTTTGGAAATGTTACGCTCGAAGCGATGTCGAGCGGTTTGCCGTGCGTTGTTGCTGATGCTACTGGAAGCCGGTCTCTGGTCGAGTCGGGTGTAAATGGATTTTTAGCTGCTCCCCGTGATACACAAGGATTTGCACAGCGTGTGGCCAATATTGCAAATGATGAAGAGCTGTGGGATCAAATGAGTAAAGCAGCGCGACAGAAGGCGTTGGCATATTCTTGGGAAAATGTAAACAATAAGTTGTTGGAAAATTACCGGGAAGCATTGCGTGAGCCTCGTCCAGCCTTAAAATTTTAGTTTAACTTTTTTAACGTGCGAATTTTATACGTCTCTCATACACACCCGCCGGAAGGAGAAATTCTTGATAATGTGGGCGGTATGCAGCGAGTAAGTCAACAATTGATCAACGAACTTAGGCGCAAAGATGAAGTTGAAGTTATTTCAGAAACGATTAATGTGTCTGAGGATGGGAAAATAGCATTACAAACGGCAGCTTTTCTTTTTAGAAATTTGTTTGAACTACCTCATAAAGTCCGTGAACATAATGCCGATGTAATAGTATTTTCGTCAATGGTTACGGCAAGTCTGGCTTATTTTATTCGTAAGAAGGTTTCGGTACCGATGATTACGATTAATCATGGCCGTGATGTGACCCTTCCGGTCAACATTTATCAGTGGTTCGTGCCCAAAATTTTTCATAGCCTTGATGGAGTTATTTCTGTTTCGCGGGCAACACGCGAAGAATGTATTAAGCGGGGTATGAAACCCGAAAAAGGAGTGGCTCTCCCGAACGGATTTGATTTCAAAAAGCTGAATAACTTTCCAGACAAAAATGAATCACGGAACCGACTGCAACAGAATTTTCGCATTCCGCTGGAAAATAAGTTCATGCTGCTTACGGTGGGACGGAAAGTTAAACGAAAGGGACATGAATGGTTTATACGCGAAGTTATGCCTAGGCTTGATGATAATGTTGTTTACGTTACGGTGGGAGATGGACCCGAATTTGAAAATATTGATGAAGCAGTTGATCAATCAAAATGTCCACATCGCATTTTTTTGCTGGGCCGACAACCTGATGAGGTTTTAAAGCAGGCTTATGCTGCTGCCGATCTTTTTGTGATGCCCAATATCCCGGTAGAGGGAGATATGGAAGGGTTTGGCATTGTTTTACTCGAAGCTAACATGGCAAGAACACCTGCGGTAGCTGCTGATCTTGAAGGTATCAAGGACGTAATTAACCAAGGTGAGAATGGTTATCGAGTACCAACCCGCGATGCAAATCAATTTGCAGAAACAATAAATAATATTCTTTCTAATAATTTGGAACATTTTTCGAAGCAAACGCGTAGTTATGTGCAAGAGCAGTTCAGCTGGAAGCATGTAGCAGAACAATATATTGACTTTTTTCAAACTATAATCAATAGATATACCCCAGCGAACTACAATTAATATTATCTTATTGATAATTTGATTGACGGTTAATATGGAAGTATATTTGCAACGATAAGCATTTTTTAAAAGCCGAAAAATGGAACGAATGGCTGATTCTAAATCAGATGTAAAATCAAACGATATTTTTGCCAAAGCTTACGATTTCACTAAAGCTGAGGAAATTAAATCCGAGGGTCTTTATCCCTATTTTAAGCCTCTCCAAGCTACCGATGGTACAACGGTTCAGATTGACGGTCGCGAAGTTATTATGGCCGGATCTAATAACTATTTAGGTTTGACGAACGATCCCCGTGTAATTGAGGCCGCTACTGAAGTTCTAAAGGTTTACGGTACTGGTTGTACGGGTTCCCGATATTTGAATGGTACGCTTGATTTGCACATCGAGCTTGAAGAGAAATTGGCAGAATTTATGCGTAAGGATTCCTGTGTGTTGTTTAGCACGGGCTATCAAACCAATGAAGGTGCGATACAAACTATTGCAGGTCGAAAGGACGTGATCTTTTCCGATAAAGATAATCATGCCTGCATTGTAACCGGGACATTAGTTTCGAATGCCAAGACCATGCGTTTTCAGCATAACGATATGGAGCAGCTGGAGATGTTGATGGAAAGGGCAGACGAAGATGCCGGTAAAATTATTGTTAGTGATGGTGTGTTTTCGATGTCTGGGACTATTGCAAACGTTCCGGAACTTGTACGGTTGAAGGAAAAATTTGATGCTCGCCTATACCTCGATGATGCTCATGCTATTGGGGTGATCGGTGAGGGCGGACGTGGTTCGGCATCTACTTTTGATTTGCTGGATGAGGTTGACTTGGTTAGTGGAACTTTTTCAAAATCATTTGCCTCACTTGGTGGATTTCTGGTTGGTGATCATGAAGTAATTGAATATATCCGACACAATTCTCCCGCACATATTTTCAGTGCGTCTATGCCTCCTGCTAATGTAGCAACAGTTCTGAAAGCTCTTGAAATTTTACAAGACGAAACATGGCGCTTGGATCGATTGGATGAGATTTCTAATTATATGCGAACGTCTCTTCGCGACATGGGCTTTAACGTCTGGAGCAGTCAAACGCCTATTATCCCGGTGGTAATCGGTGAAATGATGGATTGCTTTAAGTTTTGGAAAGGACTATTTGAGGCTGGTGTTTATGTAAATGCAGTAGTTCCTCCCGGAGTGCCACGCGGTCAGTCA
>CAYNKF010000116.1:0-7414 GCA_964397705.1 uncultured Balneolaceae bacterium
GGGTTGCGTTGCGATTGCATCACCCAAGATAGTTGAGGCGCCAGGACTGGATGCAAAGCGCCAGTAAAAAGGATTGAAGGCAGGATCGGATTGTGGCCCGCCTGTTGCAGGAGTTAACAGTTGACCGAGAAGAATACCAGGAACTCCAAAGTTATTGAGTTCGCTTGTATTTCCATCATAAGGAGCGATGGGATCTCCGCCTATTGTTGGGGATGGACCGGGAATGTTGGTATCGAGTTTAAAACGACCCAAAGTAGGTCCTCCCTGGGGTTGTTCTACGGACGTATTAAAGCCAAGCTCGGAATTTATATCCGGCTGGTTAAAATTGCCTGGAGCTCCTGCGTACTGCATTTGCTGATGGATGAGGGCAGCAAGTGAGTATTCTTGGCCCAAGTTATAGAGGGCACCGTCCATATAGCCGGCGGTTAACGAATTTCCAATGGCTACATAGTTACTGAAATCAGCGGCTCCCGCATCTCCAGAAATAGGTTCAGGGGTAGGGTTTTCTTCAAGCTGATCTTCAACAAGAGCATCATAGCTGCCCTCACAAGCAAATAGAAAGGCAGCAACAAATAAGAAAGCAAATAATGTTTTTAAATAGGATATCATGGTGTCGGTAGTTTAATTCATGAATTGATCAAAAGTGAAGGTGACCATATAGATGGCGCCAAGCCGGGGATTTCCAAATGAGGTCACATGCTGGCTGTTTAGAATGTTACTGCCGCTCAATTTTATTGAGGTATTTAATGATGGCAGCCGATAGCTTACTTGAGCATCGAGTGTGCCATAGGCATCGACCACACCTTTTCCGAATGAAGATTCCCAAAGGAAGGCATCCTGCCAACGATATACCACGTTAAACCCAACATTAGGGGTGAGCTTTCGATTTTCGAATTTAAGGTTGTACCGCCACTCGGGAGTATTATATTCGGCGCGGAATCCCTGATCAATGAGATCTTGCTGCGATATTAGTTTGTTGAAGGCTACGTTTCCTCCTAACGAATATCCATTGCCGAGTATATATTTGGCTTCAAAAGCAAAGCCATGGGCTTCAACCGTACCATCCGCGTTCACATCAAATCCGTACGACTGCAGGCGTCCATTGGGTACGTTATTATTGATGATGGCTTCTTTACCATTGTCGGAATCGGGATCGAAACCTGGAGCAGGATCAAATCCATCACGAGCATCTTCATTACCTCGTTCAGTAATATCAACAGCTTGTGTAAACTGAATTTCGGCGATGAAGTCTTCATAGGCACTGTAGTAATAATAGGCGTCTAAGAATAACTTATTATTAATAAGTGTTTTGTATCCAATTTCGAATGAATTTACCTTTTCAGTTTTAAATTCATCAAATGTAACCGGTTCCAACAGGGCACGAGCTTGGGCCATAGATTGCCCGGAATTAAGAGCTGTACGCGCTTCTTCTATACTGTCTTCGTAGTAAACCGTATTGCTTTCAAAGTTATAGCGGTCTACTAGCACCGGATTACTACCAATCAGGCGACGGGTTACCACGTCCAGGTCAATAAGCTGTGTTTGTGTACTGGGGATGCGGAATCCGCGTTGGAATGATGCTCTGATATTATGGTTCTCAGCAATGGTGAAAACGGCCGAAAATCGAGGACTGAACTGCCCGTCAAAATATTCATTTTTATCATATCGGAGCGATCCCTGGAGATCTAACTTCTCATCAGCTAATGTTTTTGAAGCCTGAACATAAGCCCCGAACTCGTCGATATCGAACTCTTCTCCATTATCCTGCAGCGCAAAAAGAGTGCCTTCTGAGTTTAAGTCATATCGTCGAACATTACCTCCCACGATAAGCTCTACAGTAGAGGGATCAATAATATCAGCGAAGTTGTATTTGGTTTCGGCATGCCATAATCCTGTTTTTTCGATAAACAGTGCACCTCCTTCAGCAATCGAGGTACTTCTTAATTGATTTGATAATGATTTAAATTGTTGACTACCAGGTTGCGCCTGAGCTTGATTACCTGCTACACGTGCCTGTGCATGGGCCTCTTCAACGGTGGCTCCCTGGGTTCGAGCGTTAGCAAATGTTTGAAAGTAGGCCGGCACAAAAGTTTCTACGTTGATAAGTGTTGCCAAAGTATTTGCGGCATAAGTATCACCGGCATCTTCTTGGGTAGTATAGGCGCGTACGAAGAAGTTGGGATTTTTGACCTCGAACTTTGCTGTCCAGATATTAAAATCATCCAGTACAAAGCGGTCATTGGCTGTATATACAGAACTGCCGTTGCCCCAGTTGAACTGCCCTAACATCTCATAGTTATCGGTTAAACGATAGTGAAGGGCACCGCCAAGTTTTAAGCTTTCAGAGGTGTTGTCTACGAAAGATGATTCCGGAAAACCGGTGGGTGTAAAGGCACCGGCCTCACCGTCAGGCAATAAATTTCTAATAGCGGCTACATCTTGGTTGCCTGCAGCAATCTGTTGGTCGGCAATTTGCCCGATTGTCAGCAGCTGATTCCCATATACGTTTACGCCGTTGTAGACACGATTACCGTTTCGGGAAGTAGCTCCGCGTTCGACTACGCCATATGTGGCTGGACCTCTGTCACGGGTATCCTGAGCTACAAAGTCTTGAGCCCGCAAGTAGGAGAAGTTGAATTTATAAGCAAATTTGTCGTTTATGGCGTTGGCGTAACGCAGACCATATTCTTGGTATAACGAGGGGTCTTCAACATTAGAATCGAAGTGGTTGGCTCCCGTTTTAACCTGCGCAGAAAGTCCTTGATACTGGAACGGACTTTTACTGTTGAGCAGAAGAATACCGTTTACAGCATTCGGTCCATAAAGTGCTGAAGCAACACCCGGAATGAGTTCAGCACTTTCAAGGTCAAGCTCAGGAATACCCACGACATTTCCAACGGGGAAGTTTAAGCCCGGAGCCTGATTATCAATTCCATCGATAAGTTGAACAAAGCGGGTATTGCCATTGGCGTTAAAACCACGGGTATTAATAGATTTAAATGTAATACTCTGTGTACTAAAATCCACTCCTTTTAAATTTGCAAGGGATTCATAAAAGCTCGGCGAAGCAGATTGCTGTATACTTATCGCATCTAATTTTTCAATAGAGACGGGCGATTCGAGTATATTTTCTTCCACTCGGGAGGCTGATACAACGACTTCATCTCCTACGATAGCAGCTTCGGAGAGTTCAACTGTTAAATCGGTTACCGAGCTTTCGGTAATTTCTACTTCTTCGGTTTTAAAACCGACCATTGTAAAAACAAGAGTTAGCGGCGGAGCCTGCTGCACGGATAATGAAAATTGTCCGTTTGTTCCAGTTGAGGTGCCCACTACTTTGCCTTTAACACTTACATTTACGCCACCGAGTACGGAACCGTCTTCAGCATCTACAACGGTACCCGATATTTGTGTTTGAGCGTATGCCTGTGTGCTAATTGCCAAAGAAAATGTGAAGGCCACCACCAATGCCAATGATAACTTTTTTAGAATTGCTCTGTTCATATACATGTAGTTTTAGTGAAGGTTTAAAATAGAGGGAGAAAGTGCATAGCAACTGTAGATATCTGACATTAATGAATGATCTATTTTGAGTAAGCCATACAAATTCCGATCCCTTATACTAATTATTGTGATCAGTATATATTTTTAAAAGAATTCTGATCCCTTTTTCCTTTTAAAAAATGTAATGAAACCCTGAAGTACTTAAGAATATTAAGTACTAAATAACGAAAAGCGGAGGTATTTTAAAAATTTATGGAAGAACGATAAAAGATTGAAGAAATCAGTAAAAAATATGGGGAGTTATAGGACGGTTTCGGGAAAAACCTCTTCGGCACCATGAGGGGGATTATCCAGTGTCCACGTTTCAAAATAGAAGTGTCGCTCTGAACGCATACGCTTATTATTAATACTAAAAAACCGTAATCCGTCCCCAACTAATGGCTTCAGTGCTTTGAATAAAGGAGCATAAATGTTTTCCTCAGAAAATAAATGGAGATCATAACCGTGATGGGCCGGTTCTTTGTATAAAAGATAGGCTCCTGATTCTATTACTGTTCTTATTTCATCTTTTTTATGGCCTACCTTTGTTTCTTCATCGATAGTCAAGGTATTTAAATCTATCTCAGGTAACGGGCCACTGTTTGAAATTACCAGGGCTTCACCAATATGGATGGTTTCCAAACCTTCTACTAAGGAATCAAAGGATTTATTAGAAGTAGATGTAATCTGATTATTCCTGAAGACAGAATCGAGCTTATGTAGTATTTCATGACTTTTGGAAAGAACGTCAATTCCAAATTGTTTTGTATCAAGATTTGTGCCGGTGATATAAAACTTTGAATAGGTGGGATCCGGCTGCATAAAATCTTCGAGTGTAGCCTCTACCTCTTCTTTAGTCTTGTTTGCATTGCGTTTGGCGAGCTTATCCAGCCGAAGGTCATGATTGAAGAATAATTTAAATATTTCCATAAAAGTGATGCCTGTTTTGTATTGCCTAGAAGGTTTTATCAGAGGTAAAAGATACGTAATACCCATCACGCAATAAACTCAAATAAAAAAGCCCTGTTCCGATAAAACGGAACAGGGCTTTAAATCTCATTTTTTTGGCTTAGATCATCGTTGCAATTACAAGAGCAACAACTGACATAAGCTTAATCAAAATATTGAGTGAGGGACCTGAGGTATCCTTGAATGGATCGCCTACCGTATCACCAACAACCGAAGCTTTATGAGCTTCAGAACCTTTTTCAAGCATTTGTCCGTTGAACTCATAACCTTCCTCAATCATTTTTTTGGCGTTATCCCAGGCACCGCCGGCATTCGATTGAAACAGGGCCATTAGTACGCCAGAAGCGGTAACTCCGGCAAGCAAGCCACCGAGCATTTCAGCACCGCCAAGAAAACCGAAAGCAACGGGAACAACAACAGCGAGTACACCGGGAGCGACCATTTCTCTGAGTGAAGCAGTTGTAGAAATGGCAACACATTTTTCATATTCCGCTTTGCCAATCGCTGTTTCAAACGTATCCTGATCTTCTTGCGACCAGTCTTCGAGCTTGGTACCTTCGTTGCGATTCATAGCATCAAGACCAGCACGCAGTTCGGGGATATCATTAAATTGACGTCGTACCTCTTCAATCATTGACATAGCTGCTCGTCCTACTGCTTTCATGGAAAGCGCAGAGAAAAGGAATGGTAACATAGCTCCGATAAAAAGCGCACCCATCACTTTAGGTTGTGTAATATTGATACCAGTTAATGCAACCTCGTGCGTTGCATTATAAGAGGTTATAAATGCGGCAAACAAGGCAAGTGCAGTAAGAGCAGCAGAGCCAATAGCAAAACCTTTACCAATGGCTGCTGTAGTATTACCCACTGCATCAAGTTTATCGGTACGATCTCGAACCTCACCGGGCAGTTCAGACATTTCTGCAATTCCGCCGGCGTTATCAGAAATAGGGCCGTAAGCATCAACAGCCAACTGTATACCGGTGTTTGAAAGCATACCAACCGCTGCTATAGCAATTCCATATAATCCGGCAAATTCATATGATGCAATCATTGCAGTGGCAATAATAACGATGGGAATAGCGGTAGAAATCATGCCTACACCTACACCGGAAATAATATTGGTTGCTGCTCCGGTCGAAGATTGTTCAACAATAGATTTGACGGGACCAGTACCAGTTCCTGTGTAGTGTTCGGTAATAAGGCCAATAAGCAAACCTGCTGCAAGTCCAAAAATCGTGGACCAGAAAACACCCATACTCGTGATGGTCAGTTCGTCACCAAAGATAGTGGTATGCGCCCAGCTTTCAGGAAGCATCCACTGAATTAAGAGGAAAGATGCTACCAACATTACAGCAGCAGAAACAAATTCTCCAATATTAAGAGCTGTTTGGGGATTACCGCCTTCTTTAACACGTACAAAGAAAGTTCCCAATATAGAAGTCAGAATTCCTGTTCCGGCAAGAACTAGGGGAAGAAGGACAGCAGAAAGTCCGTTAAAGTTATCCGACCATTCGGGATTTGCCATGAAAGCAGCGCCCAGCACCATCGTACCAATAATAGATCCTACATAAGATTCAAAAAGGTCAGCTCCCATTCCAGCAACATCACCTACGTTATCTCCAACGTTATCGGCAATGGTAGCAGGGTTCAAGGGATGGTCTTCGGGAATACCGGCTTCAACTTTACCAACAAGATCGGCGCCCACATCTGCTGCCTTGGTATAAATACCACCACCTACACGAGCAAATAATGCGATGGAAGAGGCTCCAAAAGAAAAACCGGTTACAACCGCCAGTACTTTGTTGACACTTGCGGCCGACCCGGTTCCAAACATGTCACCAAATACAAGGAATAAAACACCAAGACCGAGAACACCTAATCCAACAACACCAAGACCCATTACCGAACCACCGGCAAAAGCGATTTTAAGGCCTTCGCTAAGACCGCTTCTTGCAGCATTAGTTGTACGAACGTTTGCTTTAGTAGCAACACGCATGCCAATAAAACCTGCAAGGCCTGAACAAAAAGCACCTATAACAAAGGAGACTGACACAAGCCAGTGCGATGTTTGAGCATTAGCTGTAACAGCCAACAAGATTGCTACAGAAATTACAAATATGGACAGAACTTTGTATTCAGCTTTCAGAAAAGCCATAGCTCCACGTTGTATGTGAGAGCTAATTGTTGCCATTTTTTTCGTGCCGGTGTCTTGCTTGTTAACCCAAGACGATTTAAAAAAGGTATACAGTAGCGCAAGTACACCACTAACCGGTATTAAGTAGGTTATTAAGGTATTCATGTCAGCTTTAGTTTATTAGTATAAGTTAGTAGTCGATTAGTTAAACTTGTTCATTGTCTGATCGATACCCTCCCTGACGAAACAGAGAGCGGCATCTATCGCATTGTCCAAGGTTGATTCTATAGTTGAACGCTCATCATCAGAAAAGGAGGAAAGTACATGCTGTACTTGTTGTCCTCTTGGAAAGTCATTTCCAATCCCGATACGCAATCGAGGAAAAGAATTTGTCCCTAATTTATTGATAATATCTTTTATTCCGTTATGTCCGCCTGCACTTCCGCCCGGTCGTAAACGAATAGTCCCTACATCAAGATCCAGATCATCATAGCAAACCAGGCAGTTGGCAACATCTTCTTTATACCAATTTATGGCCTGACGTACGGCATCCCCGCTGTTATTCATGTAGGTGGTAGGTTTGACCAAGTAAATAGAATGTCCTGCATGATTTCCTTTTCCCACATGAAAAGGGCCTTTTCCAGGCCCCATTCGTACTGACAATGACGATGCCAGCATATTAATAAATTCAAAACCTATATTGTGACGTGTACCAGCGTACTTACTCCCGGGATTTCCCAGACCAATAATTAACGGCATAAAGCA
>CAYNKF010000117.1:0-7411 GCA_964397705.1 uncultured Balneolaceae bacterium
GAAAAAATCATAGTTGGATAATAATTAGGAGCAGTAACAGTGTTGCTTATACTAACTAAAATTCAGCGGTTTTGTTCTCTAATCTATTCCCACTCAATAGTTGAAGGGGGCTTGGAGCTAACATCATAGACCACGCGGTTAATACCACGAACCTCATTGATAATTCGATTTGATACGTGAGCTAAAAATGGATGGGGCAGGTGAGCCCAGTCAGCCGTCATCCCGTCAACGCTGGTAACAGCTCGTAAGCCGATGGTAAATTCATACGTGCGTTCATCACCCATGACGCCTACACTTTGTACCGGAAGTAATACAGCTAGTGCTTGCCAGACTTCATCATAGAGATCCTGTTTTCGTAATTCACTGATAAAAATGTCGTCAGCCTCTCTAAGTATTTCGAGTTTTGGACGATCTACATCAGAAATTACACGTATTGCCAATCCCGGTCCGGGGAAGGGGTGACG
Organism: uncultured Balneolaceae bacterium; assembly: GCA_964397705.1. Taxonomy (GTDB): domain Bacteria; phylum Bacteroidota; class Rhodothermia; order Balneolales; family Balneolaceae; genus Fodinibius. The sequence continues at coordinate 465 of CAYNKF010000117.1, forward strand.
ATTAATAAAATGCTCAGGAATTCCAAGTTCGCGGCCCACATTGCGAACTTCATCTTTAAAAAGCTCACGAACCGGTTCTATAAGATCGAGATTCATTTCATCAGGCAACCCCCCCACATTGTGGTGTGATTTAATAGTTGCCGAGGGTCCTTTAAACGAGATACTTTCGATTACATCGGGATATAGCGTACCCTGGGCGAGATATTTATATGAATCATCATGTGCAATCGCATCATCAAATACTTCAATGAAGGTTTCTCCGATAATAGTTCGCTTCTTTTCTGGATCTACAACTCCTTTAAGTCGCTCTAGGAATTTATCACTGGCGTCAATACCTTTTACCGGCAGATGCAGTTGCTCTTCATATACATCTAACACATCACGAAATTCATTTTTGCGTAAAACTCCATTATCAACAAAAATGCATTGCAACTGATCACCAATAGCCTTGTGAACAATTGTTGCTACAACGGTTGAATCCACACCGCCACTCAGACCACAGATAACGCGGTCATTTCCGACCTTTTCCCGAATTTCCTGCACAGTTGATTCGATAAAAGACTTGGCCGTCCAACTTCCCTTAAGTTTACTTATAGAGTACACAAAATTCTTTAAGATCTGCTTTCCATGCACCGTGTGTACAACTTCGGGATGAAACTGAACACCGTAAATAGGTTTATCAGTATGACGTACTGCTGCAACATGAGCATTATTGGTGTGCGCAATTATTTCATAGTTGGCAGGCAGCTCGTTGATATGATCGGCATGACTCATCCATACTATCGACTCTTCAGGAATTTCAGCAAGGAGATCCGAGTTGTCGTCAACGATAAGTTCAGAGCGGCCGAATTCTCGTCGATCAGCTTTCTCTACACTTCCCGGTATTTCGTTATGAGCCAAAATTTGGAGACCGTAACAAATCCCCAAAACAGGAACTCCCCAGTCAAAGACAGCCTCATTTAGTTCAGGAGCTTTTTCGTCATTAACGCTGCTCGGCCCCCCTGAAAGAATGACCCCATTGGGAGGATTATCGGAAAAAGATGCCAGATCTTTATTAAAAGGATGAATCTCACAATATACATTTAACTCGCGTACACGTCGAGCAATTAGTTGGGTATACTGAGAGCCAAAATCGAGAATTAGTATCCAGTTTTGCGGGCGGTGTTGCATAAAAACAAAATAAAATAGAAAAGGCACCCGAGAGGGTGCCGGTGTAAATTAGGCTACAATTTCTTTGTATTCATCGGGAGACATTAAATCATCAAGCTGCGATTCATCTCCGATGGATATTTTTACCATCCAACCGTCACCATAGGGATCATCATTAACCAACTCCGGCTCCATTTCAAGTTTTTCATTGGTTTCAACAATTTCGCCAGCCACAGGTGCAAAAAGTTCAGAGACAGTTTTAACAGCCTCAACGGTTCCAAAAACCTCGTCTTGGTCAAATGAAAAACCTTCAGGTTCTATTTCGACAAATACAATATCACCAAGTTCGCCTTGAGCAAAATCGGTGATACCTACGGTTGCTGTACCGTCACCATTATCTCGGATCCATTCGTGTTCCTTGGTATATTTTAAATCGGTGGGATAGCTCATATTAGATTATCTGAATCAGTTGTCAGGATTAAATTTAAACTCTTCTAAATATTTGGTGTTGAACGTACCCTTCTTAAAGTTTTCATCGTCCATAAGTTGAATGTGATAGGGGATAGTAGTCTTAACACCTTCTATGATAAATTCTTCCAGCGATCGATTCATGCGTTTTATAGCATCTTCACGAGTGGGTGCACTTACGATTAGCTTTGCAATCATTGAGTCGTAATGCGGAGGAATTCGATAGCCGGCATAGGCATGGGTATCAACACGAACACTGTGTCCGCCGGGAGTATGAAATACTTCAATTTTCCCTGCAGAAGGACGGAAATTATGCTCCGGGTCTTCAGCATTAATACGACACTCAATGGCATGACCACGCATTTTAAGCTCTTTCTGTTCCATTTTCTTGCCTGCTGCTGCTTTAATTTGTTCAGCGACAAGGTCATAGTTGGTGATCTCTTCTGTAACCGGATGCTCAACTTGAATGCGCGTGTTCATCTCCATGAAGTAGAAATTGTGGTCTTTATCAACCAAAAACTCTACCGTACCGGCTCCTTCATAATCTACGGCTTTGGCGGCATTTACCGCAGCATCCCCCATTTTTTTTCGTAATTCAGGTGTCATGAGGGGAGAGGGTGCTTCCTCAAGAATTTTTTGATGACGCCGTTGAAGCGAACAGTCACGTTCTCCAAGATGGATTACATTACCATGTTGATCAGCCAACACTTGGATTTCTACATGGTGGGGATCTTCAACAAATTTTTCAATGTATACATCCGGATCATCAAAAGCAGTTTCAGCCTCATTTTTACACATGCTGTATGCGTTTTTGAGGTTGGCTTCCTCATGAACTACTCGCATACCTCGTCCACCGCCTCCAGATGAAGCCTTTATAATGCAGGGATACCCAATCTCGTTACATATCTCACGCGCTTCTTCAAGACTTTCAACTACACCGTCGCTGCCGGGTACGGTAGGAACTCCACTATCTTCCATGGTTTCTTTGGCCATGGACTTGTTTCCCATGGCAGCGATACTTTCCGGTGATGGTCCGATAAATTTTAAGTCGTGTTCGGCACAGATACGAGAAAATTCGGCCTTTTCGGATAAAAAGCCATAGCCGGGATGAATTGCATCAGCGTTAGTGATTTCAGCTGCTGATAAAATATTGGGAATCTTGAGATAGCTTTCCTTGCTTGGAGCCGGACCAATACAGACCGCCTCATCAGCAAATTTTACGTGGAGGCTATCACGATCAGCAGTAGAAAATACTGCAACCGTGGGGATACCCATCTCTTTACATGTGCGAATAATACGAAGTGCAATTTCGCCTCTGTTGGCGATAAGAATTTTATTAAACATGAATTTTTAACTGATTTTACCCGATGATAAATAGGGGTTGATCGTATTCTACTGGTTCGCCGTCTTCGACAAGAATCTTTTTTACCTCTCCGGAGTAATCAGATTCTATTTCATTCATAATTTTCATTGCCTCAACGATACACAACGTTTGTCCTTTTTCGACTGTATCACCCACCTTAACAAATGGATCATCATCTGGAGAAGGGGCGCGGTAAAAAGTTCCAACAATAGGAGATTTAACAACGTCTCCAGATGGTTGGCTGTCACCATCGGATTCTCCGGTTGTTTCGCTACCCGAAGATTGTTGAGGTTGTTGTGGAGTTTGCTGTGGTTGAGGTGCTTGTTGTGGTTGTGCAGGCACCTGATATTGCATCGGCATTTGCTGCGGGGCCGATGATTCCTTGATATCAGGTTTTTTCTTGACCTTTATTTTGAAATCCCCTTCTTCTATAGACACTTCATTTACTTCACTTTCGGCAATGAGGTCCAGAAGATTTTCAATTTCTTTTAAATCCATGATATAAAAATTAGTTTGATGTTACGCGTTCAATATATTCTGATGTTCTTGTGTCGACTTTTATCTCTTCGCCTTCGTTAATAAAAAGCGGCACCTGTACTTTAGCACCCGATTCCAGGGTTGCCGGTTTGCTGCCACCCGTTGCGGTGTCACCTTTTAGTCCCGGACGAGTTTTAGCAATTTTGACGGTAATGTGATCAGGTGGTTGTGCATACAATACTTCCTCATTATCAACATCTATGACCAATGTACATAATTGGCCCTCGGCAATAAATTCCGCTTTCTTCACATTTTCTTCTGATACAGGAAGTTGCCGGTATGTTTCCTGGTGCATAAAGTAGTACAAGTTCCCATCTTTATATAGAAACTGATAGGGCTGATGTTCCACCCGTATTTCTTCAACATCTTCGCCGGAACGGAATTTTTTTTCAATATTTTTTTCGTTTACGACGCCTTTCAACTTTGTGCGCAAAAAGGCACCGCCTTTGCCTGGTTTTACATGTTGATAGTCAATAACCTCATATAGCTCATTATTGATCTCAATAACCATTCCGGTTCTAAAATTCGATGTCGAAACTTTTGCCATAAACCTCAATTATTAATCTTTGAATTCAGTGCCCAAAAATACCACGAGACAGTAAAGATAACAAGCTTAAAATAGCTCTTGAATATACGTTATTAATCCAATGGCTTCTAATAGATTGTATAAAATGGCAAGGGGAGCAATATATTTAATAAAGATTGGCCAAATGGTTTTGAATAGGGATGTTTGTAACCCCAAATATCCCTGTTCTAACTCTTCTAACGCGTTTTCAACCTTCCAAACATATCCCAGGAAGTAGCAAATTAAGAATCCACCAAGTGGTAGACCTACGGTGCTAAAGATAAAGTCGATAGTATTTATCAGGGAAATATCAAAAGAAATGATTAGCGATACTATTAAAATTCCACCACCGATCATGGTAGCTGCTTTCTTGCGTTGTATATTGAATTCATCAATCACATAAGAAGTAGGAACTTCGAGCAGAGAAATAGTTGAGGTAAGGGCGGCCATCGACAAAAGCAGGAAGAAGCTGGTGCCAAAAATTATACCCGCCGTAGAACTTAAGCTATGGAAGAGAGCCGGAAGAACCTGGAAAATAAGGTCTGTGCTTGCTAATAATTCCCCGGCATCATTAAAAATATTTACTCCAAATGATTCTGCCATATACATAGCCGGCATGATAAGAAGCCCGGCCAAAAAGGCAATACCCACATCCGCAAGCGTCACATAGGCTGCAGCCTCAGGAATATTTTCTTTTTTACTCAGGTAGGATCCGTACGTTATTAAAGCGCCCATCCCCAAAGAAAGTGAGAAGAAAGCCTGCCCCATAGCACTAAAGACGAGAGGGGCTGATATCATCGAAAAGTCAGGTTTAAGATACTTGGCGAATCCTACATCTGCACCCGGCTGAAAGGCCACGTAACCAATCATTATAATGAGTATCCCAATTAAAACAGGCATTAAAAATTTGGTAGCTCGCTCAATACCATCACTTACACCTCCCAATATGATAGAAACAGTAGCACCCATGAATATAACTGAGAATATTGCATTTTTAACGCCATGGGAGACGTCCGCAAACAGGGCAGCCCATTCAGTAAACCCGGTAAAAAAGAGGATTTCTTCAAATACATAGCTAAATGTCCATCCTGCAACTACGGTATAAAAGGAGAGAATCATTACCCCACAAAGTACCCCCCAAAACCCAATAAGCGGATAGAATTTATTGGAACTTAGTGCTTTAAAGGCGCCTACGGGATTTCGATTGGTCTTTCGTCCAATACTCAGTTCTGCCACCATCACGGGGAAACCAATCGCAAAACAGCATAGCAGATAAATGAGGAGAAAGGCACCACCACCATTGGACGCTACTTCGGTGGGAAAACGCCAAATATTACCTAAGCCAACGGCTGATCCGGCTGCTGCCAGGATAAATCCCAATTTTGAATTCCAATTTCCCCGATTTGTTGATGTTGTTTCAGCCAAAAGTCAGATCCCCGTTTCTTTTTCTTTGGTTTATACACGTTGAAATAAAATGAGCCGTAAAATGTAATGCAAGAAGCTTACTTACAAATCAAATTTTTGAAAAGATGTTAATATTAAGTTTTTGGTTAAACTCTGAGAGCATTACAAATATTCACTGGGTTCATATAAATACCTAAAAGGATAAAGGGTATCATTATTTAATGACACTACCGGGTTCAGCATTAGTTCCTACAAATTGTAGCGACCCGTCTTCTTCCTCAGCCATCAATATCATCCCATTACTTTCGACCCCCATTAGTTTTTTTGGAGCCAGATTAGCTACTACACAAACTTTTTGACCAACAATTTCATCTGGAGAAAAATCATTAGAAATACCCGATACAATAATTCGTTCTTCAAAGCCCAGATCTACGTTTATTTTGAGTAACTTATCTGCTTTTTCGATAGCTGAGGCCTCAGTAATCTTCCCAGCTCTCAAATCAATTTTCATGAAGTCCTCAAATTTCATGTTCTCTTTAAGTGGTTCATAGCTGACTTCTGATTCTTCTTCTTTTTCTGAGGCGCGTTCTTTCAATTTATTGAGTTGTTTTTCAATTTCTTCATCCTCGATCTTTTCAAATAAAATGGCTCCTTTTTTAATCTTCGAACCACCTTTTAGGATGCTATCGGAAACTTTTTCCCAGGTGATATCACCTTCAATATTTAACTCACTACGTAGTTCAGCCATTTTGTTGGGGAGAATGGGATCAAAAAGAATGCTCAGTGCAGCAGTAATCTGTAGGCATACATGTAAAGTGTTTCCGCAGGTTACAAGATCATCTTTTCGGGTTTGCCAGGGCTCCATATCGGTAAAATATTTATTACCGATGCGTGCTAAGTTCATAGTTTCTGCAATTGCCTCGCGCAACTTAAACTGTTCATAGGCTTTGCTAATTTTCTTCTTCTGCTCCTCAATTTTTGCTAACGTCTCACGATCTTTATCTGTAGGATCGGTAAGTTCCGGAACATTACCGTCAAAATAGTTTTCAGTGAATGATGTGGTGCGGTATACAAAATTGCCGAGCACATCGGCCAATTCACTGTTTACCTTGTTTTGGAAATCTTCCCAGGAAAAGTCGGAATCTTTTGTCTCCGGAAGAGTAGTACCTAATACATAACGAAGTAGGTCCGCCTCAAAATCTTCCAAATATTCATCCAGCCAAACCGCCCATCCACGAGAAGTTGAGAGTTTTTTTCCTTCCAGGTTTAAGAACTCATTAGCAGGTACATTTTTCGGTAATACGTAATTACCATGTGCCATGAGTGTAGCAGGAAACATGATGCAGTGGAAGACAATATTATCTTTACCTATAAAGTGGATGAGATCTGTATCCTTGTCTTGCCAGTATGTTTTCCACTTGTAGGGATGACCTTGTTCGGCCGCCCATTCTTTGGTCGCTG
>CAYNKF010000118.1:0-7357 GCA_964397705.1 uncultured Balneolaceae bacterium
AGGGTGCGATGGGCTGCCTTGATTGAGGATGCGGTAAACACATTATAAGACTCAACATAGGCTTGCCGAAACCGGCTTAATACCTGCTGATTATGAGAGATAAATAATATGTTACCGTTATTTTGATACATATGCTTTACAAAAAATAAATATATATGTGTCAGCTAATATAGGTAAAGGGGTTTATTTTCCCAATTTTTGGGATATATAGCTTCGTAAAAGATTTGAAAGGGTTTGGAGATAAATAGATGACTATTCGTTCATCATATCAAGCAAGTAATCGGTTTGTTGTTGCTCTACTTTTTGGATAGCGGATTTCGTTGCTTCTGCTTTTACTTCTTTTAGAGCCACATCGTTAGGGTCATCCTCATTATCCTTCATTTCAGCCCATAGTCTGTGAAAGCGGGCGGCTTGTATAGCTCCCTCCAAAGCATCGGGATTTATGCATTCGCGAGCGGCAAGGTAGGCTGGTGCATTTTTATTGCCCTGCATCATTCCGGTAGTGTCTGTAGCAATAGCTGTGCCTTCGGTTTCTTCATAAAGTTCTTGAAGCTCTGTATTTGCACCCTCTTCCTGTATAGCCTTCTCAGCAAGGTCAAGTATTTTTTTCTGTATTGGTTTTAATTCATCGTTGATTTGCCGGGCACACCATACGGCAAATCTTCGAAGAAGAATGGGGTTTTCCTTTTCATTTAGATGTTTTAGCAGCAATGTAACTTGATCATCCTCTTCTTTAACTCTATTTCCTGTTACACCATCAATGACAATAATTTTATGATGTTCAGTATCGTATATATAAATCAGATCTTGCCTTTTATGCTTCATAAATAAATGGTTTATTCGTTTGTATTTTAGTTTACAATAACAAATTGCATTTCCCAACTATTCCATCCATAATATGACAGAATTTGAAACATAGTCACTCAGATGTCTTTGCAAAATAAAGATCAGACACGCTCCCTGTTTTCCTGGGCACTTTTTGATTGGGCCAACAGCGCTTTTTTTACAGTCATCCAAACCTTTGTATTTGCTACGTATTTTATGCAATCGGTGGTGCAAGATGAAACCCTTGGTAGTACGTTATGGGGAAATACCATTGGGGCCGCGGGCATTTTAATTGCTGTATCTGCTCCTTTTATCGGCGCTATCGCCGACCAGATGGGGCGTCGAAAACCGTGGATAGCTTGGTTTTCGGTGCTTTGCATTTTGGCTACGGCCGGCCTTTGGTTTGTAGAACCGTCGCAGAATTTCATAACATTGGCATTAGTATTGGTTTTTATTGGAACGGTTGGGTCTGAGTTTGCTATAATTTTTTATAATGCCATGCTACCTGACTTAGCTTCAAAAGAGCGAATGGGACGCTGGTCTGGTTGGGCGTGGGGGCTTGGTTATGCCGGTGGACTTGCCTGTTTGGTAGTTGCGCTTTTTGTGTTTGTTGATGTAGAAAATCCGCCTTTTGGATTGGATAAAGCTTCTGCAGAACATGTCCGTGCAACTTTCTTGATGGTCGCAGTGTGGTACGCCCTATTTTCACTTCCCTTATTTGGGTTTACCTGGGATCGACCCCGAACGGGAGTAGCATTGAAAAAGGCGGCAAAGTCGGGATGGAAACAGCTTAAAACATCCATAGCAAACGTACGCAAGTACAAATACATCGTCCGATTCCTTATAGCCCGAATGATTTTTATTGATGCATTGGCTACCGTTTTTGCATTTGGAGGTATTTACGCTGCAGGGACTTTTGATTTTAGCGAACGAGAAGTATTGATATTTGGCATTGGACTAAACGTAACTGCCGGACTGGGGGCAGCCCTCTTTGCCTGGCTAGATGATAAAATGGGTAGTCGCACAACAATGCTGCTCTCACTGATTGGACTTATTGTTACTACTAGTGGAGTTTTGATCGTTACAGAACTTTTGTGGTTCTGGATATTTGGGTTGGTATTGGGAATATTTGTAGGCCCTGTGCAGGCCGCCAGTAGAACATATATGGCCCGTGTATCCCCTCCCGATCTAGAAAACCAAATGTTTGGTTTAATGGCTCTTTCAGGCAAGGTAACCTCTTTTGCGGGTCCACTATTAGTGGGATGGCTCACATATATTGCGGATAGCCAGCGTATTGGGATGAGCGTAATTGTGGTTTTATTTGTAATCGGCTTTGCAACTTTATACTTCGTGCCTGATGCAGAAGAAGCACGTCCAGAGGATTAGACCATTTAATTTTAAATTTAACCATGTTTTTAATCCGGAAAATGCTAACTTGGGCTCATATTTTTTAGGATGCTATACATCCTGGATGGAGAAAAACTCTATCTAATAATCAACTAATTAACAGAAGAAAAATGAGTCGATTCGACGAAATTAAAGGCATCATCACAGGAATTGAAGATGATATGGTAAAATTTTATGAGAAAGGAAATAAAGCAGCTGGCACCCGTGCACGAAAGGGATTGCAAGGATTGAAGAAGCTTGCTCAAGAAGTCCGTCTTGAAATTCAGGATATCAAAAACAACGGATAATTTTTTCTTTATCTTACTTTGAAAAGCCACTTAATAGTGGCTTTTTTTATATACGCTTTTTTCGCTGTAATCTTTTGAAGGCTTTAACCTCATGCGCTCATCACCGAAAAATAAATTATCACATGATGCCATCAAGGCATGGCGAGTTTCATTATCAATATTCATAATATTTTTAGTTCTTGGGCTCTTTTTTCTTTGGGGATATAAACTGTTATCACCGGAAGCTGGCTTTTTCTCCACTTGGACCCTTATAGCGATTACCGTAATACTGGTAGTTGTTACGGGGCTTGCCATATTTTTTATTCCCGAGATTCGCTGGCGCCGTTGGTCTTATGAGGTCGATGAGCATGAAATTGATCTCCAAAGTGGTATTTTCATTATTACCCGTACATTAGTCCCCATTAAAAGAGTGCAGCACGTGGATACCCGACAGGGTCCTATTTTAAGATCTTATAGTTTAGCAGATGTGACGATTTCTACAGCAGCAACAACACATCGCATTCCGGCGCTGAATGAAGAAGTCGCGGATCAAGTGCGAGACCAAATTTCTAAATTTGCCCGATTGGCCGAAGAAGATGTTTGAACTACAGCGACAACATCCTGCAGCCGCTCTTGCTAATGCTTTTGATATTATCAGAGCGAACTTTATTACCATTCTGATCCTCATTTTTGTGGGTAGTGGTGGAAGGGAGGCTAATTTTACGCTTTATTGGATCATCGGCACCTTTATATTTCTGTTGATTTGGGGGGGGATTTCATGGTATCGTTTTGAGTTTAGCGTCAGTGATGGTGAGCTCCGGATTGAGCAAGGAGTGCTAATACGCAAAAAGCTCTATCTGACTTCCGATCGTATTCAAGTAATTGATATTTCAGCTGGAGTAATCCAGCGATTATTTGGATTGGTGGCTGTTGAGGTAAAAACTGCCGGAAGCAGTTCAAAAGAGGCGAAAATTAACGCCATCACCCGGGTAAAGGCAGAAAAGTTAAGAACGTTACTCCGAAAGAAATCTGAAAACTCCGACGAAACGCAGGATGTAGAGCCTGTATCTCAGCGTAAAGTATATGCATTAGATACCAGGGATTTGCTTATTGCGGCCTCAACCTCAGGTCGATTTGGAGTAGCCCTTTCGGTAGTTGGTGTGGCTTTTTCTCAGGTTGAGCAGCTGATTTCTGAAGAGCAAATGATTCATTTTGTAGAAACGATTATCCCCCGAAGTACCAATGCTTCCATGATTGTTATGTCCATTATTGCTGTAATTGCAATAGCATGGCTTTTTTCATTCGCAAGTACGATTATTAAATATTACGATTTTGTGGTTGAGGTTCGAGAGAACGAGTTGTTAATAAGTCGCGGATTATTTGAGCGTAAACAGCTGACAATCCCCTTTAATCGTATACAAGCCGTACAAATTAAAGAGGAATTGTTACGGCAGCCTTTGGGATATGCGTCGTTGGTTATTGAAAGTGCCGGGTACGGAGAAAGCGAAGGGAATTCTACTACCTTATTTCCGTTATTGGCAAAGCCACAGATATATAGTTTTATCAACCAAGTAATCCCAGATTACCAAATGGAAATATCCGAGAATAGCAACGTGCCATCGGTGGGTTTGCGTCGGTATCTCTTTCGGATGCTTTGGATCTCACTGCCTGTTATTCTGGTTGTCTGGAGCAGTATTCCTTATGGTGTTTATAGTTGGTTCTTATTGCTTCCTGCCTTGCTATTGGGATATCAGCAGTATAGGGATGCAGAAATTGGCAGAGGAAAAGATACCTTGGTTCTTAGCTTTCGGATACTGAGCAAAACAACCGCCATAGTTAAGAACTATCGAATGCAGTCATGTCAGGTTCAACAAAATCCTTTCCAAGAAAGATTGAATTTGAGTAACTTTACCGTACATGTTGCCAGTGGTAACCAGGGTCGAGCTTTTACGGTTAGAGATATTGATATCACGACGGCCATGGATTATCGGGCATGGTTATCAAATGGAAAGGAGACGAATAATGATACAGCGGATAAAGAAAATCGTGAACCGCTAAATGAAGGAATTGACAGTCAAGATTCTATCCAGTAACCCACCAGTGGTAAATCGACAGTGTACAGACGCCAAAAATGATATGGAGAGCCAAAATCCAGTAGGGTATAAGAGCTCCCCATTCTCGACCTAAAATACCCGGACTTTTAATGGGTTTGTTTTCTCCGATATACGGATGAGTATCAGCAATTATACCGAGCATGGCACCTACAAAAATGCCGTGCCCCAATCCCCAAAGGATACCCGCCGGCCAATTCGGAGTTATTACCATGGCGGTAAGAAGGATTACATACAAGATGCCCCATCCTGCACCAATAAGCAGGTGCATTAATATACCGACAATATATACTCGGGATTCATTTTGGATACCTACGAACCGTGTTCCGATGAGGTAAGGGATGTCGAGATCTTGCCCAAATAGTTTTAGCAGATAGATAAGCGAGGTTAAGATTAGGGCGCCTAAAAAACCTGAAATTGCAGCGATTAATAGATTAGGTTCCATAACTCCTCCTGTTTTAAGAAGTACAGCTGCGAAAAGCTTAATATAATACCGACCTTTTATCTATAATAAGATTATTACTCTTTTACAAAATAGCAATAAGTGTGGTGTTGGTCGTAGAGAGAGGAGTTGCAGTCTAAATCAAGACATCTTTCCGGCAAAAGCCTTATTGATGGATTTCTTCAGGTGACTCATTTGAATGGGCTTAACCAGGTAATCAATAAAATCAGTTTTTTTAGCTCGCTCAAGATTATACTGATCAGAGTTGCCGGTTATATATATTACATGGACATCCGATTCCTCACGAATTTTCTGCATCGCTGTAATGCCATCAATATTATCCTTGAGTTGAATATCCATCTGGATTAGATCGGGCTGGTATTCAAAAAAAGAATCTATTGCATCCTGTCCGGCAATAACCTTTTTGACAACTTGATGTCCGAGTTTTTTAATCATTCGTTCTAATACCATTGAGATGATCATATCATCTTCAACAATGAGAACTTTTTTTTCTGTCAAGGAATCACTCATTATATGTTGTCTATCCCATCTAAATTAATTAGGCGGTAATAAAATAAATATTTTGCATTTAACCTAAGGCAACGTCCAAAATCATCATAACGCTGAAGCCGATCATTGTGCCGAGGGTGGCTAAGTCGGCGTTACCATGAAGCTGAGATTCAGGAATGAGTTCTTCAATGACAACATAAATCATGGCACCGGCGGCAAAAGCGAGGGCGTAGGGTAAAAGGGGTTGGACCATGAGTACCGCCGCGGCGCCAATAACTGCAGATATCGGTTCTACAAAACCCGAAAGTTGTCCGTACCAAAAGCTTTTTCCGGCTGATAATCCCTCCCGTCGCAAAGGCATAGAAACAGCTGTACCCTCGGGGAAGTTTTGGATGCCGATTCCAAGAGCAAGAGTGATAGCTCCTATTACCGTTGCTCCGCCGGCTGCTTCAATGCCTGACGCTGCAGCACCAAATAATACCCCGATAGCAAGCCCTTCGGGAATATTATGTAGTGTAATTGCCAAAACCAGTAGCGTAGCTCTACGCCAAGAGGTGGGAACTCCTTCGGCTTCTTCCATTGGTAATCCGATGTGCAGGTGTGGAAGATAGGCATCACAAATTCGCAAAAAAATACCTCCAGTTAAAAATCCAATAACGGCAGGCATCCACTCGATCACGCCTTGAGCACCAGCCATGTCAATGGAGGGGACGAGCAGAGACCAGAAGCTGGCAGCAATCATTACACCTGCAGCAAATCCCATCATTGCATCGAGCAATTTATAACTCACAGATTTGGTGAAGAATACAAGTGCTGCACCTAAGGCTGTTAATCCCCAAGTAAAAAGTCCTCCAAGGAGACTTTGGTTAACGGCCCCAAGCGATAAAAACCATTCTTGTATGACTGTAATATCCATATGATGCTACCAAGTTTTAATCAGAAAAGTTAAGCAATAATTTTAATCCTATTAATTGTTTAATAAAAGTAAATTTCGTCAAGATCTAATATCCAATGATACGCGACTTTCTGTTCATAGATTTTGCTATTTATCAATTAGCTGCTAATTCTTAAGAATCCATGAACAGATTAATATATTATTTAGCTTAGTCTAAAAATAATTTTATATTTTGTTTAATATAGTATTATAGTCGTAGGATTTCTCTTTGCTGACCAAGAGAAAAAGTAGCAAAATATTTGTTGTATATGATTACAATTCAGGAGCTTACTGATATATTTATATTTTCGGTTCGCGATGGTTTTGTCCAGGTAAGTGCATTTGTAGCTATTACTGTATTACTATTCAGCTATATTCAGTATCAGTCGGGTGGACGTCTTGTAAGATTTCTTGAAAAGAATCAACATTTGCAGCCTCTTGCAGGTGCTTTACTTGGTTTGACTCCGGGATGCGGAGGTGCAATCATTGCCATGCCATTATATGTGCGTGGTTCTATTAGTTTTGGAACCGTTGTAGCAACTCTTACCACAACGGCCGGTGACTCTGCATTTGTTATTCTGACACAAGCACCGATAGCGGCTTTATATGCTTATGGTTTTGCTGCATTAGCGGGTATCATGTTTGGTTATGCTATCGATTTTTGGGGTTTAGGTACCGGTCGGCTCGATCGTGCTTTTCAACAGATTGGTGATTCTGTTATGAATGGAAGTTTGGCTACGACCAATGTTGGCAACGATAAGCCAAGTATTCCCAACACCGATATTGAGAAAAAATGTAAGCATGATGTAAATAATGAGGAGAGGAGTGAAGGATTTTTGTATAAAGTTAGTCATGGAATTCA
>CAYNKF010000119.1:0-7338 GCA_964397705.1 uncultured Balneolaceae bacterium
TAGTAAAGCTAGCAGGTCCTGATACCGTTTCTTTTTCATCAAATTGAAAAAAGAATGGCGAAAAATTGACTATTAAGGCGCTTTCGGTGTTAAAACCACCGGAAAGAACAAGGGGAATTGTCTTTGAAAACTTAGTCCTGGTGTTGTAAAAAACTTAAGCTCATCTGCATCTGCAGATATCTACTATCCCGCTTCCCTTGCTTTGAGGTTGGGTGCGAAAGCATCCAACCTCTTTTTATATCTCTTTCTTCTCAATAGGTAGGCCGCCCTCAATCCACGAGCGAATACCTCCCGCAAGAGATTTTACATTATGATAACCCATCTTTTGCAGATTGTCTGCCGCCAAGGCTGAACGATAACCTCCCCCGCAATACAATACTATTTCCTCATTTATATCAGGATACTCCTCTTCTATATCACGCTCCAAAATGCCACGCCCTAAGTATTCGGCACCCGCAATTCGTGTCTCCTCCCATTCATCCTGCTCGCGGATATCCAACAAGACAAAATCTTCGCCGGCTTTTTGTTTCTGCCATACTTCTTCCGGAGTAATTTCCTCAATACGAGTTTTAGCATCATCGACAAGCGTTACGAAACGATCCGAGTGATGTTTTCCCATAATAATAAATGCTTTTAGGCCACTGATCTGGGGTTCATTCAATAGAACCTAAAACCCCGATTAATAGGTATAAGCCAAGCTTAGAGTAACATATTAATTCTTAAAGGTATTTTTATTAATCAATTCCTGAGCACTTTCCAGGGCAGCATCCGTGATATCCTCTCCACTCATCAGCGTTGCCACTTCGGTTACATGCTCATTTTCATTCAATGGAATAATACGCGATACCGTTCGTCCGTCCTGTTCTACTTTCTGCACCTTATAATGCTTATGCGCCTGACTGGCAATCTGCGGCTGATGAGTAATCGCTATTATCTGGCATCGCTCAGAGAGGCGTCGCATTGTGCGACCCACCTTTTCAGAAATCTCCCCGCTTATTCCAGTATCAATTTCGTCAAAAATCATTACCGGCAGGCTCTGCTCTCGGGCTATTATGGATTTAAGCGCCAGCATTACTCGGCTTATCTCCCCACCCGAGGCAATCTTGGCCAATGGTTTCGGTTCCTCGCCCTTATTCGTAGAAATATAGAGTCGAACCTCATCACAACCGTGTTCAGTACATTCCACCGGCTGACCTTCAACCGTGATCCATCCCTGTGATTCAGACGTTACCATCCAGTCCACGCGCACCTCAAAGTTAGCGTGCGGAATGCCCAGCTTGCTCAATTCATCTTCAATCTGTTTTGAGAGTTGCTCTCCCACTTTCTTGCGAACCTTATGTAGTTCTTTTGCTTTCTCAGCCAGTTCATTAGCCTGGTCGTTTATCTTCTCCTCCAGCTTCTCAATCTCCAGATCAAAGTTCTCTGCTAGACTCAATTCTTTTTTGATCTCATGAAGATATTCGATTAACTCGGGAATGCTGCGATGGTACTTTTTCTGTAGGCTGTTCAACTGATTCTGACGCTTGCGCAGTTTCTCCAGCCGACTTGCATTGAATTCAATCTTACTACGGTAGCGTTCGGCAAATTGCACCGTTTCTCGAATGCTAATGCGGGCAGAAGAAATCTCTTCCAGATAACTCTCAAACTCCGGTTCAATACGGGCAATATCTTCGAGGTGCAGCTTAATCTGATTCAGCAATTCCATCACATTTATCTCATTGTGATCCCCCATCTCCACAATCGCTCCTGCTTTTTGATCAAGCTCCTCCGCATTATCAAGCAGATGTATTTCTTCCTCAAGTTTATCTTCTTCCTCCGGATCAAGTTCGGCATCCTCAAGCTCCTCAACCTGAAACTGATATAGCTCAACTTTTTCCTGCAGTTCGCGCTCTCGTTTTTGCAGTTCACGCAATTCCTTGCGCAGCTCCAGCATCTCTTGATATGATTCCTTATACGCTTTCAAGGCCGGCTGTACTTCCGCAAAACCGTCGATAACACCGCGATGATTTTCTTCCTTAAGCAGCATCTGGTGATCGTGCTGGCCGTGCAAATCAACCAAGTAATTACCCACCTGTCGTAATACTGAAATATTAACCGGTGTATCATTGATAAAACCACGGCTGCCTGACGAACGAATCTCCCGCCTTAGGATCAGCTCCGAACGTTTTTCAACAGCATTTTCTTCGAGCAGTTGATTTACCTCTTCGTATTCTCCTATTTCTATAATGGCTTCGGCAATGGCTTTACTAGTGCCCTGGCGGATCACCTCTGTATCGGCACGTTCACCCAAAATCATATTCAGGGCTCCAACAATAATTGACTTACCCGCCCCTGTTTGACCGGTTAGAATATTGAGTCCCTCCTC
This sequence comes from uncultured Balneolaceae bacterium, assembly GCA_964397705.1. Lineage (GTDB taxonomy): Bacteria > Bacteroidota > Rhodothermia > Balneolales > Balneolaceae > Fodinibius. Next base: position 2,366 of record CAYNKF010000119.1, read on the forward strand.
AAAAGAGACTTCGAGCTCATCAATCAATGCAAAATCTTTAATGTATAAGGATTTTATCATAGCCGTCCGTTTTTAGTTAGGCCCTAAAAGTACAAAAAATTGAACACGGATTAATGTGCAGTGAAGAAGTATTCTCAATTCAAATACGTTTTAAAAGTATATTTCTGCCAACCTACACATCTGATCAATTTCTAATACTCAAAAAAACTGTCATTGCGAACGAAGCGAGTATAATGAGCGGAGTGCGGCAATCTCCAAATGTTTTCTTCTCTTGATTTAAGAGGGAGATCGCCGCGGTCATCCCCAAAAAGGACTCCCTCGCGATGACAAGTTTCTATATCATAAATACTATTCAATTACCTGCTAATTCCTCAAACAAATCTTTCCATTTGGGATTCATAGTTCTATCATGTTTTTAAAGGAGAGCCTCTCCATAACTCTCTATGATTTTTCAGCAACCAAAAAATCCCACTTAAAAAAGGAGGAACTCAAGGGGGTTGTCATTCGTCTAAAAAACCAAAATAAAAAAGGCCCCCGATTTTTCGGGAGCCTAATTTGTTTGTAGCCTCAAGGTATCTATCTTAATGAACAGTCACTAGTAAGACCCTTAAGGAAGGCAATCCTTACAAAATAATTTCAATAAATTTGTACTTTCTTGGGTAATCTATAGAAAACCTTATTTAAACGATCCAATGTCCAATAATAACAGCGATCAATTTCAGGAATATCATCTGGAAGTCTCCGAAGGAGAAACTTCAGGCACTCGTTTGGATAAATATCTCGCATCGATAATAGAAGATACCTCACGGACCAAAATCCAAGAAGCCATAAAGGAAGGGTATATAACAGTTGACGGGAAAGAGGAAAAGGCTTCCTATTCTGTAGAACCGGGTGATAAATTGGAGATTCGCATTCCCATTCCAAAACCGCCCGAGGTAGAGCCCGAAGAATTACCGCTGGATATCGTCTATGAGGATGAGGATCTGCTACTGGTTAATAAAAGTGCCAATATGGTTGTTCATCCCGCTAAGGGAAACTGGTCGGGCACCTTGGTTAATGGACTCATGTGGCATACCGATGAGCTATCAGAACCGGAGGAGGATACTATTCGTCCCGGCATTGTTCACCGTCTCGACAAAGACACGAGTGGGCTGCTTGTTGTCGCTAAAAACGATAAGACCCACCGGATTCTCAGCGAATATTTTCGAACTAAAGATATTGAACGCACTTATTGGGCAATCGTCTGGGGAACACCCGATAATAAAGAAGGGACTATTACCGGGGCAATCGGTCGCGATCCCCATAATAGAAAACGGATGGCCGTGGTGCCTGAAGACAAGGGCAAAAATTCGACGACTCATTACAAGGTTCTTGAGTATTTCGATCACCTGACCCTGCTCGAACTAAAACTGGAAACCGGTCGGACCCATCAAATTCGCGTACATCTGGCTGATAACAACCTTTGGGTTTTCGGAGATCAAAAATACGGGGGCGACTCGGTACGGTATGGCCCTAATACCGGAAGCCGAAAACAGATGTTTAAAAATCTTTTTGCCTCATTACAACGACAGTGTTTACATGCTAAAACACTGGGTTTTGAACACCCCACCACAGGAGAGATGGTTGAGTTTGATTCCGAATTGCCGGGCGACTTTCAACAAGTTTTGGGGATGCTTAGACAGAATTGTAAGCCGAAACATATCTACTAAGAGACTCACTAAATTAAGAGTAGCTAACTTTATTAACTAAGTCCGCCTTTTGGCTTGACCCAAAAGGCTTATAAAAACTCAAGAGAAATTTAACTCCTCGATGCTGACTTCGTTCATTAACGCTGATTAAGCATTTTAACAGCATCTCGTCAGACAGAAATTTCTCCGGTTTGGAATTGGCACTTTCATTTTAACCTGTCCATGAGCTTTTTTGTGCAAAAAAATAATTAGTTATAGCGGAAAAGTTGTCTACACCATATATGATTTACACTGAAATTGTACTTTCGAAATATGAATTACTGACATTACGAAGGAAATAGTAGTAGAACCGCAAATCCCGAAAAGTCGGAGTACGCCAAGTACCATTAAAAAAAGGAGTCCACTGCAAAATGAACTCCTTTTGATGTGACCTATAAAAATACTAACTCTCGATATCAAAGCTCGCTTGTAATGCCGCTTCAATTCTTGAAACCGACTCCTCTAAATGAGCCTGCGTATAATCATTAAAGTCATACGTCGGTGGAGCAAGACGAGCCTCTAACTGATTTTGCAGCATCTGAAGCTGCTGTCGTGCTATTGATCGAGCATCCGCAGGCATCTCCTCCGGAGCATCGGTTACCAGTTTCACCATTCGGTTCAAATGATTACGCTGTAAGTCCCGGCGATTGGTTTCAATATTTTGACCGGGCGATGTAAGCACTTCTGACCAAATTGATTCTGTTAAGGCACTCATCAATTCGGGTATCGTTACCGTATTTTCAGCACCGAATTTAACTTCGGTATCCCGGATACGTGACAAGCGGACCGGATCCAGAAGCTGCTCCAGTAGTGAACTCTGAATACCGAGCACTACTCCGTGCAGCGGATAATCAACACGTCCACCATATGTCGTACTATTGCCCCAGTGACTCCAGCGGTTGGCACCCATTTTTTGGAAGATGTCCTGTGGCAAACTCATCGCATCCGCGGCAAAAGCATAATTCACGATCATATCGAGCGCTTCTTTTTGCTCCTCATAATCGACCTTCTCAAACGGCATGCGTCCATCGGGATCACCCACATGATCGCGATACTGATGCTGTCCGCCGATATATTTTACGGCCGGCGTCAATACGCGAGCATACTGATAGAGATAACTTTGGAACAAGTCCGTAGCCTCATAATATGGCTCATTATCCTCCAGTTTGATCTCACTTATTTTGGGAATCAGTCCCTGTAGCAACTGAGCCCGTTCTTTACCCCAGGCCAGCGGATCAGCACCTAAGTCAAACACGTTTACATGAGGATCTACTGCCCCAACTCCAAAGGCATCTCCGTCGGTTCCATAAGCATGACCCGGCTGTGCGGCCTGACGAGCGATTTCATTAGCTTTCTCATCATCGGGCGTATATCCGTAAGAAATCACCCACCGGTCATACGAACCTACTCCCGGATTATAGTAATAGGCGTCTTCGGATTTATCCTCGGGATGGAGATTGATTGACGGATATTCCATAGCCGAGCTGAAAACTCCCTTTTCTGCTCCCCACTCTTTATCATAAAGTTTATCGAGCGGCGTATCTATAGATGATCGGAAGTTGTGTCGCAGTCCCAATGTATGACCTACCTCGTGCATAGTTACCCATTTCAAGGCTTGGTCCACAAACTCTTTGGGAACCGGATCGCCCGCTTTAATTTCGCCATTAGCCAACAAGAAGCTGTGAATCAGGTCAAACTGGGCATTCATTTCGCTGTAAAACGACTTCGATTTTACTCCCTGACTCATCAGAGACAACTCCTTATCACTTACATTAAACACCTCATCAATGGCGGCCCGTGGCTCAACCAAATTACGATAGGCGTTTTTGTCGCCCAGCAACATACTTGCTTCAAAAAGGATATCAGCGTCCAGAATTTCTCCCGTCCGTGGATCTACCACCGAGGGACCTATAGCTCCATAATAAGGCTGGTCGGAAGTACTCCAACGAAGTGTCGGGTAGCGAATATCTTCGGCCATAACACTGTCAGGCAACATCTTAGCCTCAACTGCATTTTTAAATCCGGCATCCTCAAAGGCATCAGACCACGCCTCGATACCATTCATCATTGCTTCACGGTATTTTTCAGGAATGGTATGGTCAATATAATAGGTAATGGGTTTTTTGGGCGTGCAAAGCTCTCCTTCATCTGCTCCCTCTTCGCACTCCAGTCGCCAACGGTTAACATAGCGTTTAAAAAAATCATTAGATTCATCCGAAAAATCCTTGTGGACCGTCATAAAATAGCCCGCGCGATCATCAGCCATACGTGGCTCCATTGGGTCTTCAGGCAGCTTAACCATCGTATAGAACAATGATAGTGGAATGTACCGACCATCGGCTACCGTTCGGGGAGCGTTATCTTCCGCATTATTAAACGTAAGTTTAGCCTGAATATTTACGTTCTCCGCAAAAGCCTGCACCTTTTCCAGGTGGGATCGGTTTTTATCAAACGATACCCGGCCCGGACGTCCATTTTCTCCCACGGCATATTTCAAGCGTTGTGATATACCCGCCAAATCCCCTACAAACCAATCGTATACATTGACGAGCATTTCGGAACTGTCTGCATTAAATGCTTCTACTTTGGCCGTTTCGAGCACCGATGTTCCATAGGCAAGGTTAAGGGCCTTTTCAAGCGCATCATTCCCTCCGGCCGTATACCGATGGGGATGCTGGACCAACATCACTTTGCCTTCATGTTTTTCCAGGGATACTACCAATCCCTCAAAAACGGAAAGCATGCTTCCACCGTAAAGTCCGGCTGCGCCAATACCGCGAGCAAGTTCAAAATTCATAAGGAAAAGTTCATCTAACTGATCCTCGGATACCGATAAATAAAGATTACTGTCTTTTTGATAGAGATCGAAATAACCTTCGTACTTATCGGCATCCTTGGTAAGCTCCTCGTATTTATTTTCCTGCTGTGCTTTCTCTTTCTGATTATCTACGGTTTGCCCGGTCGTTGAGCAAGCTGTAAATATCAGACCAACGCACAGTACCGTCAGAAATGTATGTTTCATATCGTTGTTTATTGATTGGTGTTTAAGAAGTAACATTATAATGTAACCAGAAATGCCTTACGGGGTGGGCGGAAAAATGTTTTAACTTGTTAAGAATATTTAGAAAAATCTTGTCACAAAAGAGTTGAAATGAAATAAATATAGGCGTATCTTTGGCCTCTTATTGATCTGCGCCTGTAGCTCAACTGGATAGAGCACCTGATTACGGATCAGGAGGTTAGGGG
>CAYNKF010000120.1:0-7299 GCA_964397705.1 uncultured Balneolaceae bacterium
TGTCAATAAACTGTTACGGCGTACCCGTGATTTTGCCCAGGTGAAAGATATGGATACCATTAACGATGAAATTGCCGATATCGCCCTAAATGCTCTTGATGTTGACGAGAATGGGCTGGATGAAATGGATATCCGCATCTTAAAAGCTATTATCGAAAATTACGAGGGAGGCCCGGTGGGCTTGGGCACCTTGGGTGTTGCCGTAGGTGAAGATAAAGGTACTATTGAAGAAGTTTACGAACCGTATCTTATTAAGGAGGGATTTCTACAAAGGACGCCAAAGGGACGAATTGCAACCCGTCAAGCGTTTAAGTATCTAGGAGTAAATCCCGATGAAACAGAAGGAGATTTATTTAATTAGGGATACCCAAAAAACTATTTATAACATTACTATTTTTCTCTTCGTTCATTTAAAATATTATATCATAAAATTTTAAATATTTAATATTTTAGGGAATTATTTTCCTCGGATATGTGATTATCAACAAACACAACTTTTAACAAATCACATATTACGATGGAAACAACAACTCACAATCCCTATATAAAACTTAGGACTTTTCTGTTCAATAGTTTTATTGCTGCCCTGTTAGTTTTTACCCTACAGGCATGTGGCGACGATGATAATGGACCTACCACACCAGGTAGTGACCAAACCATTGCAGAAATCGCTCAATCTAATGATAACTTCAGCGATCTAGTATCAGCTCTTGAAAGTGCCGGGCTCGTTTCGACCCTGCAAGGCGATGGACCGTTTACAGTCTTTGCCCCCACTAATGACGCTTTTGCTAATTTGGGTATAGATGTAGGCAGTCTGACAACCGAACAGCTGACTGAAGTGCTAAGCTATCACGTTCTTGGTCAAAGAGCTACTACCGCTGATATTAATGGGCAATTTGCCGTTACTGCATTGGCAGGCGGAGACCTGTTTATTTCAACAGCTAGTGGTGACGTTGTCATTAATGGTAATGCTACTGTTACTGACGCTGATATTATAGCTTCTAACGGTGTTATTCACGCAATTGACAACGTATTACTCCCGGACTCATATCTCAACGTTGTAGGTCTGGTTTCTAAGCGTTACAACTTACAATCACTCGAAGATGCTGTTGTCGGTGCCGGATTGGCCAGCACGCTACAAGATGAGGAAGCAAGCTACACTGTGTTTGCTCCGTCAAACGCTGCATTCAGCAACGTCGATCTATCAGGATTGTCAGAACAAGAAATTCAGGATATTCTTACTTATCACGTACTTCCAAATGAGGTTCTCTCCGGAGATCTTCAGCCTGCACAGGTTGTACAAACGGTTAACGGCACAGAATTAACTATTGAGGCTGCTGATGGTACGGTAACACTTACCGACAATTCCGGACAAACCTACGAAGTAACGCAAGCCGATATTCAAGGGACTAATGGTGTTGTTCACATTATTGATGGCGTTCTGAATCCAAATCCGAATATCGTTGATGTAGCATCAGATGCCGGTAACTTTACTTCCCTGGTTAGCGCGCTTGGACAAACCGGACTAGATGAAGCTCTTCAGGGAGCTGGTCCATTTACGGTCTTTGCCCCTAATGACAATGCATTCTCAAATGTAAACATTGGTAACTTTACCAATGAGGAAATTGCTGAAATTCTGCAGTATCACGTTGTATCAGGTAATATTCAGTCTACCGATCTGATGGCTGAGCAATCTGTTGAAGCACTGGCAGGCGGCAACCTTTTTATTGAAGCCGACGGCGATGTCTCTGTTAATGGAAGTGCCTCAGTAGTAACACCTGATATTGGTGCATCCAATGGTACTATCCACGAAGTTGACCAAGTCCTATTGCCAGACAGCTACTTAAGTATTGTGGGTATTATATCTAAGCGATATAACCTACAGTCACTGGAAGATGCTGTGGTAAGTGAAGGGCTAGCATCCACATTAGAAGGAAACGGACCATTTACGGTATTTGCCCCTACTAACGAGGCATTTGCTAACAAAGATTTATCTGGACTTAATGTTGCAGACGTACTACAGTATCACGTACTTTCCGGAAAGGTACTCTCAGGAGATTTACAGCCGTCACAAACGGTAACTACCCTTCAAGGGGAAGAACTCTTGATTGAAGTTTCCGACGGAACCGTTACCATTACCGATAATACCGGACAAATGTACCAGGTTACCCAAGCAGACCTGCAGGGTACCAATGGCGTTGTTCATGTTATTGATGGCGTGCTCGATCCAAGTCCAAATATTGTAGACGTAGCCGTTGCAGACGGTAACTTTACAACATTGGTAGATGCTCTTGGGCAAACCGGATTGGACGAAGCCCTGCAAGGAGCCGGCCCGTTCACCGTATTTGCACCCACAGACAATGCCTTCTCTGGTGTTGATCTGAGCGGCCTTACCAATGAGCAGCTTGCTGAGATCCTCCAGTATCACGTGCTTTCCGGAGACATTTTGTCTACCGACTTAATGGCTGAGCAAGCAGTAGGAGCATTGGCCGGAGGTGAGCTCTTTATTGAAGCTAACGGAGGAGTAACGGTGAATGATAATGCTAGCGTTGTAGCCGCTGACGTGGATGCCTCAAACGGAACCATCCACGCAATTGACGAAGTGTTGCTACCGGATGGCTATCTAAATGTGGTAGGTGTGGTATCCAAACGATACAACCTGCAAGCACTTGAAGATGCTGTTGTTGCCGCAGGATTGGCCGGCACCTTACAAGATGATCAGGCAAGCTATACGGTATTTGCACCTACAAACGCTGCCTTCGATGCTGTTGATACAAGCGGGTTAACACAGCAGGAATTGGCAGATATCTTAACATACCATGTGCTTCCTTCAGAAGTGCTTTCCGGTGATATTTCTTCCGGAACAGTTACTACCGTTAACGGCGCTGATTTAGAAATCACGGTCAACAACGACGGTAGCGTTTCGCTTACCGACGGAGCAGGGAATACATACAATGTTACGACTGTAGATCTACAGGGAACAAATGGAGTCGTCCATATTATTGACGGCGTATTGCTACCAAGCTAAAACATAGCAGTTTTTTACCCGCACAATCCCTGATAAAGCCGTACTCTGTAAAAGGAGTGCGGCTTTTTCTTTGTGATAGATCATTCTGCATAATTATGTAGATTTTTGTAGCTTCAAGGCTTCTTAATAATCACTATTTACACGAATTTTTTTACTCAAATGAAAAACCTTTTCACTTCCGAATCTGTATCAGAAGGTCATCCCGATAAAGTTGCTGACCAAATCTCTGATTCCATCCTCGATGCCATGCTTGAACAGGATCCCGATTCAAGAGTTGCCGTAGAGACATTGGTAACAACGGGACTTGCCGTTATCTCTGGCGAAGTTACAACCGACGCCTATGTTGATGTACAAGAGATAACTCGTGATGTCATCCGAAATATTGGTTATACGAAAAATTCGTATCGCTTTGATTCGGAATCCTGTGGCGTTTTGACAACTATCCACCAGCAGAGTCCGGATATTGCGCAGGGTGTTGACGAAGGAAAGGATAAAAAAATGGGGGCTGGCGACCAGGGTATGATGTTTGGCTATGCTACTGATGAAACGGATACTTATATGCCCATGACGCTGCAGTACTCCCACGATCTGCTTCGGGAGTTGGCACACATTCGTAAAGAAACAGCCCTGTTGCCCTATCTCGCTCCTGACAGTAAAAGTCAGGTTACGGTAGAATATGATAACGAAGGCAATCCCAAAAGAGTGGATACCATTGTTATTTCTACCCAGCATGATGAGGGCATTGACCAAATGAAAATCAAAGAAGATCTAAAAAAGCATCTCATCCCGAAAGTCATCTCTGAAGAGCTGATGGACGCAGAAACGACTCTGCATGTAAATCCTACAGGAAAGTTTGTCATTGGTGGACCTCATGGAGACACCGGTCTCACGGGACGGAAAATTATTGTTGATACCTACGGCGGACGTGGTGCTCACGGCGGCGGTGCTTTTTCAGGCAAAGACCCATCCAAAGTAGATCGAAGCGCAGCCTACGCTTCACGACATATTGCTAAGAATGTTGTTGCTGCTGATCTTGCTGAAGAGTGTTTAATACAACTCGCTTATGCTATCGGTATCCCGGAACCTGTTTCTGTTAATGTAAACACATACGGCACCGGAAAAGTAAAAGACGAGGAATTGGCTCAGGCCATTAAACAAACTTTTGATCTGACACCGGCCGGCATCATTAGTCGTTTCAATCTAAAACGACCTATTTATTCAAACACTGCTGCATACGGACACTTTGGACGCAGTGAATTTCCCTGGGAGAAGTTGGACTATACCGACAAGCTAACAAACGCACTATAAGTATTCGGCTTTCAAAAATGTTATTCATTAAAAGAGACATCTTGAAAATAGATGTCTCTTTTTTTATTTGGTGTTAGGAGGCAAAAAATCCTACCCATCGAGCATATCTTTCAAGGCATCTTTTGCTTTATCCATTAAACCTTGGGTAGCTGCTTCTTGCAAAGCCTTTTCTAAAACAGGTTTAAGAATTTGTTGTATGGTCTGTTCCATAGCATTACTGCTATTACGTCCGATACCCTCAAGTTCAATTTTAGAAAATTCAGCCATCACTGATTTCTCACTGCCAATATCAGCGGTTAGGGCAATTTGGCCATTTTCTACCAACAGGTAATCAACAATTAGATTTGTATCCGAAGAAGATGATCCCCCCATACTACCGGTAAGCGCATCAAAGTTATTACCCGTCGCTTTTTGTTCATAATAAAGTTCCGGTTTTTGAATCCGAACCTCATCAACAATAACGGTATCCGAAAGAAGTGATGATACCTTCATCTTTATAGAAATTTCCTGCATCTTGGCAGCGGGCTTATCACTAAACCCTTCCGGATTATGAATTGTAAACCCTGTTATGGTTCCGGAACCATTTAAAAGAGATATTGAAACATCTTCAACATCAACAGAGGTATTAAGTACCTCAGCCGTGGTACTTTCTAGGCTGGATTGGACCATGCTGTCAATGCTCAATGAGAGAATTAATCCCCCTATAGCACTAATTACAATAATGGCAAAAAGGACCTGAAAAACAGGCTTTAAATCTAATTTTGACTTAAACATACTTATACATTCCGACTCTTATTTTGATTATTGGAATATAACAGGGTTCAATCAAAATATTTGAGAAAATAAAAAGGCATGGAAATCAATAACATTTCCATGCCTAATTAAGTTAATGCGCTATTGACTTCGGTTAATTACCCGATCCTCCGTCAATAGTTTGGCCAAAAAAGATAGCGTTCATGAAAAGCTTGTTCGTGCCAAACCAAAAAGCCCTGAAGTTGGGGTTGTCAGTCATTGAGATAACGCGTCCACTGCCTACATCACTGACCACAACAGCCGCAGTCCCCGATAATTTTTCCAAGTTTTGATCCGAAATATAGCCACTGGCTAGCGGGTCTTCGGTATAATAAAGTGGAGTAGCGTAAGGGTTTTCGGCTTTTTTTACGAAGAGGGTGCTATTCCGGAAAACCGTTAAATCTTCATCATTATAGCCATATCCTAGTGGATGGGTAAGATCAAGCTTGGTATTAAAAATAGTGCCTCCAATATATTGCGCTCCGCGCGTTTTACTCATATCAGCGTACGCCTTGGGAGTTACCTGTTGTTCTTCTTCAGACTCCTCCTCATCTTCAAGATACTGTATATTTGCCAAGCCATTCCGTTCAACCCAGTTGTTGGCATATTTGGTTGTGATGAGCGTTCCACCTTCTTGAGTCCATCGCTTTATTTTTTCAGTGGCCCGATCAGAGAGATCATCATAGTTACCATTTACCATTACCATTACATTATAACGATCCAAATCAGCCCTCTCTATGCGATCCATTGGAAAAAGAGTTGGAGGCATAGCAAATCGCTGATCCAAAAGGTGCCATACTTCGCCCACTTCATACGAGCTGGCCCCGTCACCGGAAAGCAAGGCAACTTTTGGCCGTTTTAGATCTTCAAAAGAACCGCTGCCCAGATCTATACCAGCGGGAGTTAATCCCGTTCCTACCGAATAAATCGTCAGACCATCTTTTTCCGCAGCCTCTTGAATAAGTTCATGGATTTTATCTTGTTCTACCGATTGCGGCCCCAGCGGTACTAATATTGTCCCATAATCAAACTTGTGGGTGCCATCTGCAGTAACACCGGTAAACGGCTTCGATGCCACCTTTACACGAACTCCAGCATCCAGCAAGCGGTTTAAAGATCGGGGCGAGTAGTATTCATCCCATTCAAATACATAAGCATAGTCACTTTCACCACCTAATACTTCTCCGGTGGGAAATGCGGGCAACCCATCAACCTTACTTCCTAATAGGTTTTCACTGTAATCACGTCCTTCCAGTTCAGCAAAAGGCAGATTAAAAGCATAAGGCATGGTCCATGCAGAGACATCATAGAACAAGCTGTCAGAAAAGCTAGTGCGCCGCTCAAATAATGCTTTTACAAAACGGTATTGGTTTTGATCAGATGGAATCACATATGATGATCCACTTTTAAACGTCTTCCCCTCAACGGTGAGATCCCTATTAAGATCATAGAGATCTACTTTGTGGCGGCGTAGTAACTCAGCTAAATGATAGGTTCGGGCCTGGTCATCGTTGGTGCCAAAAACATAGCCCTCAATGTCAGCATCTTCACCGGCACGTTTGGCCTGCTTATAAAAATTACGCTGATAATTAAGGATCTCCTGTCGTAAATTCTGCGAGGCTTCCCAGGTAGAAAGTGAAGTTAAAAACTGATTTTTAATTGTAAACGGGAATTTTAGTACACCGTGTTCGCTTTCCTGGGCATGTCCGCGCGAGCTAGCTTGTTCAAACAAAATACCTATGCTCCCATTAACATCGGGATAGGTTGATCCCTTACCATAATAGAAGTCATCAAAACTCTCCTGTGAATAATATAATCGCTTGTTTTGATCAAAAATATCAGCATGATAATCAGCAATAGCCTTCGTCAGGCTTTGGTTTTTCTCTGGGGTGATGGGATGCGTTCGCGACTGAATGCCCGGCTGAAAAAAGTAAGTTGCGTTCGTGCCCATCTCATGATGATCAGTCAAAATATTGGGCTTCCACTTATGGAAATTATTAATGCGTCCCTGACTTGCCGGATGTTGAACCAACATCCAGTCGCGGTTCAAATCAAACCAATAGTGATTAGTACGACCGCTCGGCCAACGCTGGTTAAGCTCCATGCTATTGGGATCAGCTACCATATTTTCACTCTTATGAGTATTTGCCCAGCTGGCAAACCGATTTAAT
>CAYNKF010000121.1:0-7244 GCA_964397705.1 uncultured Balneolaceae bacterium
CGTATCAACGAGGCGCTTCATAAAATTTATTCGTTGATTTGGGATGATTTTTGCGACTGGTACATCGAGCTGATCAAAGCCGACGAACCTGGTGCAAGTATTCCCGAAGATCGTCTCTCTCGCGGGTTCAATTTCTTTGAGCAGCTAATGAAACTATTGCACCCCTTCATGCCGTTTATCACGGAGGAAATCTGGCAGCATATTCGCGATCGCAATACCGATGAGGCAATGATTGTCGCATCTTGGCCTGAATTTCAAGAAAATTCGGTTTCTAAATCTGATCAAGCCCTTTTTGAGTCAATTCAGAAGATGATTTCTGCTATTCGAAATATCCGGGCCGAATTTAACTTAAATCCCAATGATCAGATTGATCTTCTTATTAAGGCCAAGAATGATGAAATGGCCGATGCATTAAGTAATAACGAGTGGATCTTCCGCAAGCTTCAGTCTATTGATTCGTTTGAAGTATCAGCTGATTTAGAAAAGCCCGAAACGTCGGCATCGGCCGTAATTGAAGGCACTGAGTTATTTGTACCGCTGGAAGGGCTCATCGATCTGGATAAGGAACGTGAACGAATCCAAAAAGAAATTGATCGCCTAGAAGGATTTTTAAAATCGATCGAAGGCAAATTAAATAATGAAGGCTTTGTTAATAATGCGCCCGAAGATGTAGTACAAAAAGAGCGGGATAAAAAAGAAGACACGAAAACAAATCTCCAAAAGCTTCGCGAAATTTTGGAGGAACTTGATTCCTAACATTCCCGCCCTGAATTTTCGGGCACATCCCTTCGAAAAGGGACTTTTAAATCCCTCCTTGAAAAGGGTGGCTCCGCAATTAGCGGAGTCGGGAGGTGTAATAGCAACAAGATATTATTTTAGCATTTTATGCCGAAAGAACCGGATTTTATACACGATTTAAATGAGCAACAAAAACGAGCCGTACGTCACGGCGAAGGTCCCCTGCTGATTGTTGCCGGGGCCGGCAGTGGAAAGACGCGTGTACTTACCTATCGTATCGCTTATCTGATACATCAAAACATGGCGCACCCCAACGATATTCTTGCCCTTACATTTACAAATAAGGCTGCCAAGGAAATGCAGGAGCGTATCCAACAGTTAATTGGGGAAGAAGCCAGACGCCTGTGGATGGGAACTTTCCATTCCGTTTTTTCAAAAATACTTCGCTACGAAGCTGAGAAACTTGGATTTAATTCCGACTACTCTATTTACGATACGGATGATTCCAAGAATGCCATCAAACAGATTTTGCGGGAGAACAACTACGATCCCAAAGAGATAAAACCGCGCATTTTGCAGCGTCGTATCAGTGATGCCAAAAACGAGCTCATCAATCCGGATCATTACAGCGAAAAGTTTGTCTACAGCACGCTTGATGACATTACCGCAAAAATCTATGGAATCTATGTAGAGCGACTCAAAAATAACAATGCCATGGATTTTGATGATCTGCTTATCAAACCAATCGAGCTCTTTAACGAATATCCTGAGGTGCTCGAAAAGTACCAGGATCGCTTTAAATATATTATGATTGATGAATATCAAGACACCAATCATGCTCAATACAAAGTCACTAACATGCTGGCCAGCAAGTATGAAAATCTGTGCGTGGTTGGTGATGATGCCCAAAGTATTTACTCGTTTCGAGGAGCTGACATCCAAAACATTTTGGATTTCAAAAGCGATTATGAAGATGCTGTAGAAATACCGCTGGAGCAAAATTATCGCTCTACCAAGGCTATTTTAAAAGCTGCTGATTCTATCATTAAAAACAATAGCAAGCAGCTTGAAAAAACATTGTGGACTGATAATGATATGGGTGATACCATCACCGTGCTGGACAATTACGACGAGCGTGATGAAGCCAATCGGGTGGCAAATTATATCCAGGATTTAAAAATGCGCAAAGGATATGATTACAATGACTTTGCCATACTCTACCGCACAAATTATCAGAGTCGCGTTTTTGAGGAGACCTTCCGTAGAAAAGGAGTTACATATCAGCTGGTGGGTGGACTCTCATTTTATCAGCGCAAAGAAATTAAGGATGTGCTAGCATATTTAACACTGCTTATCAATCCTGATGACGACACGAACTTAATGCGTATCATCAACGAGCCTTCGCGGGGAATAGGTCAAAAATCGCTCTCTGATTTGATGAGTCGTGCACGTGAGACCGGGCAATCACTTTGGCGTATCCTCGAAAATGTGGAAGAAGCTGATGTATATAAGCCCGCCGAAAATAGTGTTAAGGATTTTGTACGGATGATCAACGGCTTAAAACAACAGCTTGCCAGCGGAACAAGCTTAGTTCAAGTAACGAAGCAGCTGCTGGAAGAGTCCGGCTACATGAAATCACTGGTGGAGGAAAATTCTCCAAAATCAATGACGCGCCGAGAAAACATCTTGGAGCTCCAAAACGCAATTTCTTACTTCGAAAAAAATAACGACAATGCTACACTCAGTTCTTTTCTTCAGGAAATAAGTCTGATTACCGACACAGACAAGTACGATGAGGATAAGCCGGCCGTTACTATGATGACGGTCCATGCGGCCAAAGGACTTGAGTTTCCCGTTGTATTTATTGTAGGACTCGAGGAAGAACTTTTCCCCGTAGGCAGTCGCAACAATGAAGACGTTAACATTGAGGAAGAACGTCGGCTGTTTTATGTGGCTATTACACGGGCTGAAAAAGAATTGTATTTTAGTCACTGCCGCAGCCGCTATAAATATGGTGAAGAACAACGGAAAACGAGATCACGATTCCTAGATGAAGTAAGTTCTGACGTAGTGCGTACTGAAACGGGTTCATCCATCGATCAGGATAAAAATCGATTCTCTAACAACAAAAATGGAGACAGCTCAAATAGCGGCACAACGGTAGAGTACGACTGGAAAAAACCGCTATATGACAAAAACAATCGTTCATCACATACCCAGATCCATTACGATAATCCCGATGAGGATCCTTTTCAGGTTGGTGCAAAAGTTGTTCATAATGTTTTTGGACCGGGAAAAATTATAAGTCGAAGCGGAAAAGGAGAAAGAACCAAAGTTGTTGTATTTTTTAAAGAACGAGGACGTAAAACGTTGATGCTCCGTGCCGCAAAAATGCAGGTTGTCGGATAATAGATTTAGTACCGACACATAGGTTCAGCACATGAAAAATATAGTTCATGACGGTTTAAATACTAGATTTACTGTCCAAATAGCGTTTACGATTGTGCTATTTGTATTTTGCAGTGTTTCTATCCCACTGCAAGCAAAGCCCGTGCTTAATGCCCAAAATACAGCTCTGGGCGGTGGAGGAACGGCCTACCTATCCGGCAATGAAGCTTTATTTTGGAACCCGGCAAACTTAGCTATCAATGACCGGCATGGCACTATTCACATAAACCTTGGAGAAACAGGCATTGTATATGAACCTGTTCTATCATCGGATGTAGCCGGTGATCAATTTTTCAACTTTACCGATACTTATTTCCCCTTTCAGTCTGGAGCAGTGAATATTACTCCAGTACAACGCCAAAAAATTATCGATGAAAATTATCCTCGAAGGAGATTAGTATCTCAGCACCAAACGCGGACCGATGTGATGCTTGGTGGTATTTCGTGGTATCGAGGCGATGAAACATTTTCCATTGCAGCCCGCGGTCGCTACTCTTCCCGTATTGAGGTTGGCAGAGGTTGGTACTCAGATAACTTTATTCAGCGAGGTGACCAGCAGGTAAGGGACTTCACCCTTAACCAGCATATCAGCAAAGACCTGGAAATTGCACTTGGATATGGTCGTGAATTCACCTTTTTAGAAGGATTATTTGCCAGATTGAGTAAATTGTATGTTGGATTTTCTCCCAAGTTCATAATTGCAGGACCCTCTTTCAGTGCTATTCACCATGGCCAGCAACAGCGGTCTGATGAAAATGCACAAACCCAGTATTCTACTGATTTTTCGTACCAATCCTCCGGTGAATATTCACGGATGACCCAAGATTACCTGACGTCACGAAATCCACAAGCTGCTATCAATAATAATTTAAATAAAAAGTTTAATTTTGAACCTACCGGATACGGAGCGGCTTTTGATTTTGGCCTTACATACCTCATTCCTCTTGGCAGTGAACTAAATATCGTTGAAAATGACCCCGTAAATTCAGTAGTGGGTAAATCGCTGCGGATTGCGATCTCTTTTAATGATATTGGAATGATCCGCTATACCGAACAGCCGCTTTCCTTTTCGGCTCCGGATGATACTATGCAGGTTGGTCGTGAATTCCCAAAAGAGTCAATGTTTATCGGGTCCGGTGGTCAATACCTTTCATATTTTGATGAAGCTTTAGAGATTTCAAACCCATTTAACAGAGTTCAAAACCGCAATAAAAATGCATTTTCAACTCCTACTCCTGCTTCCTTAAACGGGGGCATTATGCTGGACCTTGAAAGAGTTAAATTAATGGGTGACCTGACGCTCGGATTGAATAATACGGCTCTTACCAATACAAAATTAGCTATGCATCTGGGTTTGGAGGTCAGGCCCGTTAGAAAAATCCCCCTCCGAATGGGTACCAGACTGGCTGCAGGATTACCTGCTCACGTTGGAATAGGCACCGGATATGAAAGTCGCTATTGGGATTTTAATATTGGAACACAAATCATTTTTCGCTCTCAAACGTTCACCACAGAATTTGTAGGGGGAGCATTTGCGGGTCTTCAGTTCCATCTATGATCAAGAGCTCTTCTGTCAAGCTGTCAAGGTCATTCTCAATTACGAGTTCAAGTTGCTATTTTGCCAGTAAATATGACTAATTGGTAGGGTTGATAAAGTTGGCTCTTTATTTGCATCGATGTAATATAACACGAAAAAAATATAGATTTAAATAACAGCATATATGAAGAACATCTTCGATAACATGGCCAATTTTGAAGATATTCAGGATCAATTTGACGATTTTGAACAGGCTATTCCCCTGATGTCCGAAGAGGAAGAAAAGGAACTGACGCAATCAGAGGTGCCTGATGAACTTCCGATTTTACCGCTGAAAAATACTGTTCTTTTTCCGGGTGTCGTGGTTCCCATTACAGTGGGCCGAGACCGTTCCCTGAAATTAGTAAAAGAAGCATACGAATCTGATAAGACTATTGGGGTGGTCAGCCAAAAAGATGAGGAAGATGAAGATCCTGATGGAAAGGATCTTTATGACGTCGGTACTGTTGCACAAATACTTAAGCTGATTAAGATGCCGGATGGCAGTAAAAGTATTGTCATTCAGGGTAAAACCACCTTTAAAGTTGAAGAATTTTTACAGAAAGATCCCTATTTCAAGGCTACGGTTGAGCCCTATCGCCAAGAGATGGACATTGAAGGCGTAGAACTTGATGCCTCCATCAGATCGGTTAAAGAAACAGCTCAAAAGATTGTTAATCTTTCTCCGAATATTCCATCCGAAGCTTCTGTTGCGATAAATAATATCAATAGTCCCAATTTCCTGCTCAACTTTATCTCGTCAAACCTAAACGTTTCGACCTCTGATAAGCAGGAAGTGCTTGAAATTCGCAATTTTTCAGATCGTATGGAACAGGTTATGGAGTTTCTCAATAAAGAACTCCAAGTTCTGAATTTAAGTGAAGAAATCCGCACCAAAGTTAAGTCGGATATTGACGAGCAACAGCGCGACTTTTACCTGCGTCAGCAGATGAAAGCAATTCAGGAAGCGCTGGGCGAAGACGGGGAACAACAAGAAATTGCATCGCTGCGCAAGCGTGCCAAAGAGAAAAATTTACCTGAGGAAGCTCAAGAGACTGTTGAGAAAGAGTTAAAGCGTCTGGAACGCACGCCTAATTCATCTCCAAATCACGGGGTCATCCATAATTACATTGAATGGATTTTAGATCTTCCATGGGAAAAGTATTCTGATGATAACCTGGATTTGGAGAACGCTCAAGAGGTATTAGACGATGATCACTACGGTCTTGACAAGGTAAAGAAACGCATTATCGAGTATTTAGCTGTACTCAAGCTTAAAAAGGACATGAAAGCTCCTATTCTTTGTTTCTATGGCCCTCCGGGTGTTGGTAAAACCTCACTTGGTAAATCCATTGCTCGTGCTCTGAACCGAAAATTTGAACGCTTTAGCCTCGGTGGTATTCATGATGAGGCAGAAATTCGCGGGCATCGACGCACCTACATAGGTGCACTTCCCGGACGTATTCTACGTGCCATGAAGAAAGCGGGTACAAGTAATCCGGTCATGATGCTTGATGAAATTGACAAAGTAGGTTCTGATTATAGAGGAGATCCCACCTCTGCCCTGCTTGAGGTTCTTGACCCCGAACAAAATGACAGCTTCGCAGACAATTACCTTGAGCTCGAATATGATTTATCAAATGTCCTCTTTATTGCAACGGCCAACTCACTTGATACTATTCCGGCTCCGCTACGTGATCGAATGGAGATCATCAACATAAGCGGATATACGCTACAGGAAAAAACACAGATTGCCAAAGAGCATCTGATGCCTAAGCAAATTGAGGAAAATGGTCTTACAGAAGATCAGATAGATATTAAAGACGAGACTATTAGACAAATCATTGAAAAATATACCCGCGAATCGGGCGTCCGATCACTAGAAAGAGAAATCGGGTCGGTATGCCGCGGGGTCGCCGCTAAAATTGCCAAAGGCGAAGAAGGCAAACACGTTGTGGAAGCCGATGATCTTCAGGAATACCTTGGTAAGCGTAAGTACTTCTCAGAAGTAGCGGAACGTACAAAGGTTCCGGGCGTTGCCACCGGATTGGCCTGGACCCCTTACGGTGGTGATATCCTCTTTATAGAGGCCAGCGTGTCAAAAGGAACGGGCAAGCTGCACATAACCGGACAACTCGGCGATGTGATGAAAGAATCGGCCATGCTGGCAATGTCGTACTTAAAAGCTCATTCAGACGAATTGAATATCCCAGAAGAAGCCTTTAAGTACTGGGACCTTCACATTCACGTACCTAAAGGAGCTGTTCCAAAAGACGGACCTTCGGCGGGTGTTTCCATCTTTTCAGCAGTAGCTTCTATCTTCACACAGCGCAAAGTTAAAGGGACACTGGCGATGACCGGTGAAATTACTCTGCGCGGTCTCGTTCTACCTGTGGGTGGAATCAAGGAAAAAGTACTGGCTGCCAAACGTGCCGGTATCGAAAAGGTTCTGTTACCACAAAAGAATGAGAAAGATGTTGCT
>CAYNKF010000122.1:0-7219 GCA_964397705.1 uncultured Balneolaceae bacterium
GTGACGGTGACCCTTCCTCAAATAAACAGTATTACACCCGCCGAGGGTCCGATAGGCACTGAGGTGACAATCACAGGTAGTGGATTTAGCGCTACGGCAACCGACAATGAAGTGGAATTTACCAGCGGCAGTGTTGAAGTACAGGCGACCATAAAATCCGCCTCAGAAACACAGCTGGTGGTCGATGTGCCGGGCGATGCCACTACCGGCCCGGTGTATGTCTCTACTTACGGCTACCGCGTACAAGGACCGACTTTTACAGTGCAACAGCCCAAGTTTTTGGAAGTTAGTATTATAACCTCTGGAAGTAATATTGACCCTGACGGGTATACCCTTTCGGTAGAGGGTGTGGATGATCGTTTTGTGAAGGCTAACGACAATGTTACGTACAATGATCGTTCTGCTGACGAGGTGCTGCTACACCTTTCGGGAATAGCAAGTAATTGTACGGTAGGCGGTGAAAATCCTCGAATAGTCAATCTCAATAATGCTGACAATGCTGGGTTCACGGAATTTGATATTAGTTGTGAAAGTCCACTACAGGGGAAGATATATTTCTCCGGAAGATCTGATAGCCGAGAAATATTCTCAATTAATCCAGATGGCACAAATGAGCTGATAATTACCAATAATTCTTTGAGTGAATTTTATCCCGTTGTTTCTAATGATGGTTCAAAAATAGCGTTTGCTAGCTTTGACGGAGCTGGTGATCGACAACTCTTCGTAATGAACGCTGATGGAACTGGTGTAGAGCAGTTGACTAATTCTGGAGGATATGCTGTGCCTGGTGGATGGTCCCCTGATGATTCACAAATTGTATTTGAGTACTATGAAAGTGATTGTACTGAATGTGGGCGCAGTGAAATCTACACCATTAATGCTGATGGTAGTAATCTTACACGTCTTACAACCTCAACAGGATCTAGTGTACAAGCCACCGCCCCTGATTGGTCACCGGATGGAGAAAGAATTGTTTATGCAAATAGATTTGATGCTCAAGGGTATGATATTATGGTGATGAATTCTGATGGAACAAATATTCAGAGGTTAACAGAGACTTCTAGCAGCGAGTTCAATCCACGCTGGTCTCCTGATGGAACTCAAATTGCTTACGACTCCAATGAGATCTTTATCATGAATGCTGATGGTAGTAACAAAATTAAACTTACTGATGTGAATCCAACAGCTAATGATGGAATTAATTATTGCGAATCACCTTCTTGGTCTCCAAGCGGAAATCATTTAGTGTATGAGTGTGATGATTTTGGTATCTATCGGACGCCTATTGATGAAAGTAACAACATGATTAAGGTAGCAGATGGTGATCATCCTGACTGGGTTACCGAGTAATGATTTAGTTTTGAATATTAAATCAAGGGTTTAAAACTTTTTTAGCTCCTAATGTTCCTAGGTATTTATAAATAGCATCCATAGTAATAATTCCTGTCTTAATTGGGTGTGACTAATAGAAGTATTGTTTGAAAGTATATCCTACAACATTAGGAGTACCAATCTATAAGTAATTTTTAAACTTCTTATCCTATAATAATTGTTTGACCTGATTTTGAGTTCGGTTTCGTATCTAATACTGGAGGTGCAAAAATAAATATCGAATTCAAATTCCTGTCACTATGATAAATAAAGCTACGCTATTCAGTATTATAATTTCAATCGCATTAATTTTTGGGTGCAGTGATAACAGCACCGGACCCGGGAATACCAATGATGGGGACAATAATAATGGTGACGACACTCCAGCAGCAAGTGCAACAGCAGATGCCGGGAGTGATTCAGATGAAGTTGTGGGGTTTGAGGTAATAGCAGATGGATCTGGTTCAAGTGGCAGTAGCAGCGTTAACTATTCTTGGACAATAAGCAGTCAGCCGGCAAACAGCAGCACTTCACTAAATGATGCAAATACAGCGAGCCCCAGTTTTATTCCGGATTTGCCCGGAGAATATACATTGCAGCTTAAGGTCACCTCAGATGGTGAAAGTGATACTGACGAAGTGGTTTTTTCGGCCATTGCCAAGCGTCTTTTTG
The DNA here is from genome assembly GCA_964397705.1 of uncultured Balneolaceae bacterium. Lineage (GTDB taxonomy): Bacteria > Bacteroidota > Rhodothermia > Balneolales > Balneolaceae > Fodinibius. The sequence continues at coordinate 2,044 of CAYNKF010000122.1, forward strand.
TAGATGCCAATAATGGAACCGATGGAGATATCGATGGATATATGCAGGGCAGTCCTTTAAAAACAATTACAAAGGCACTGTCTATATACGACCAAAATGAGAATGATGCCTTCTTGGATATTGATACGATACATGTCGCCGAAGGAGTATATGATCAGACCAATGGGGAAAGCTTTCCCTTGAGTTTTTCCGGGAATTTGATTGTTAAAGGTGATCAGGGAATAGATCGAAATAATATCCATATCCTAAGCCCGAACGTCGATCGTGATCCTTCAATATATGTTGGAGAGGGCGTAACCTTACGACACTTAAAAATTGAAAACGGCTATACCGGCGGTACGTTTAATGGAGATCCGGACGCGGTATTCGTGACTAGTGGAACAGATTTGGAAACGTCTCGGGTGATACTGGAAGATGTAACGTTAACTACAAATAATGAAAACGGATACATCATTTCCACCGGTTCAAATATGCGGGTTGATATTAGGGACTTTGAGGGTGCACGTAACACAATTGACGGAAAAAATATAGGGTTTGCCTATAGCAATCGGTTTAATACCTCTAATGTTAATCTAAATGTATCTAATACTGATGTAATTAATATTGGAGACGGCGGGGCTTTCCAGGTTGATGATGTCAACAATTTGAGTCTCACAGTTGGCAACAGTATGATACAACCAAGCGCGGGTAAAGTAAATGATTACGCATTTGATCTAGAAGATGCAGTTGATCTGCTGGTCGAGAACACTACAATAAGTAGTAGCGATGGATCTGAATCAGGAGCACGTTTTAAATATGGGATAGTAATGGACAATGCCCAACCCAATACTAATATCGAGGTTCTAAACTCAACTATTCAATACACACAGTGGTCAGCTATACTAATGAGAGATGCCGTTGTAAAAGTTACAGACAGTGTAATTGAGGGTATCCTTACTCAAGAAACGGATGAAAACCTGGCATACGATGCCATCCGACAATTAGACGGGACCTTAGTTGTGCGAGGGACGACCTTCAGAAATATAAACACCAGTGCTATTGATATTGGCGGTCCGCTCTCTCCCAACGATAATAACTTTTATGTGGACCTTGGAACGGATGAAGAACCCGGGAACAACACCTTCCAGAATGTTGCGGGATGGGATGTTTCGGTTACGAGAGGTTCAAACGAAATATCAACGGAGATACCTGCATTCGGAAATACTTGGTCTAATGGTTCAACGCCACGTTGCCGACAAGATTTTAATAATTATCCGATCGGCGAAATTTGGGTGAATGATGAAGGGGGGAGCCTGCGCTGGAGCGCAAGTGGGGTATGTAACTAACTCTCCAACGGTTTACGTAATTTTCTAATAAATAAACTTCTATATTATTATGAATATTTTCTCACTAAATATATTGCAACGAACTTTTTTGTTTCTGTTCATGGCAGCAGCGTTATTGTTAGTAGGTTGTGAAGGGGCTGCAGGTCCGCAAGGGCCTCAAGGTCAACAGGGCCCGGTAGGACCTGTAGGTCCCGCAGGTGAAGACGGCAGCGTTATGTACGCCGGTCCGGATGCTCCTACCTCTGATATTGGCCAAGAGGGGGATTACTATCTTAATACGTCCACCGGAGAATATTATGGTCCTAAAGACAGTAATGGATGGGGAAATCCAATTATTGTACTTATGGGCGAAGATGGAGAGGATGGAAGCCAGATCTATTCCGGTAATGGAGCACCGGATGCTTCCTTGGGTGATGAGGGGGACTATTACCTCGACAAAAGCAGCTATGACCTTTATGGCCCTAAAACCGCCAGCGGTTGGGGATCTCCTGTTAATATTAAAGGGGCTGATGGCAATGCCAATGTAACCCGATATATAGCTAACGGACATGACTTTTCTGCTACTTATTCGAATATCATTACTATTGGCAGTGTATCTAAAAACGAAATGTTAGAAAGTAGCTGGTTATTTTATTTAGTAGATCAAAGTAGCTCGGGTAATACAGATGAAATATTTTATCCCATTCCCGGGCCTGCATCGATAAATTTTACGGAGGTGATTTATAACGTACGGTACTTTTACCGTGATGCAAGTAGCCATGTAGAGTTTCAAATATCTGCAGTTGGTGATTATAATACGTATGGTAAAGCTTTTGAGCGTATTGAAATAGTCCAAATCGAAGAGTCATCCAGAGTAGATCTTCGTAAAGTAAATTCCGGCGAATCTTTTATTCCCGATGATCTGGATACTTCAAACTACCAGGAAGTAGCCAACTATTACGGCTTTTACAAATAAACTACTCTGATAGAGATAGATACCTTGGATGCCATCGCCTTAGGGCGGTGGCATTTTTTTATTTTAGGTAGAAAATCCAAAGATATTTAAAAGGTTTATAATTGGCCAATGGTGTCGAGACTTATTTATAGATTAAAATAGGCGGCTTGTTCTTGTGGGATTTGAATATTTGGATTTCTATTGCTGATAAAACGCATAATATCGGCTATATCGTCTACCTTTAGGGTGATTGATGCGGATTGATCTCCGAGCAGCTTATATAAAGAGGCATCGTCTTTTTTCTTGTAGAGCAAGTGATAGTTTGTAGAGAAATCGAACAGGGCTTCATCGGCATCACGGGGGGAATGTGGGGCAAACTTAAGATGCTGAATGTCATCAACAGGAATCTGTAGGGTATCGGTTTTTACATCTCCTTTTTTGATATCGATGAGAAGTATATCATCGTTAAAATATAGAATAAAGTGATACAGTGGTTCCGATAATTTGATAATACCGGCAAAGCTAATTCCAAATAACCCCAACGCTAACAGCTGTCTGATATTAAAAGGATACCAGTCCATCGTGACAAAAGAACCGACAAGCAGGTAGGTACCTAATGCGGTGGCAACCAAGATAATTAATCCCCAGAGCAGGTGGTTGCTTTCTTCGAATACATGCAGTTCTTTGTGTCTCATTGTAGTTGTATTGCGATGTGCCGATTTATATCAGAATGATTAATAAAAGTCCCAGACGTTTAATATCTTTGGTCATCAAAATGAGTTCATAAAAATAAGTTTAGGTTTTGGTCATTTTGAAATTTTTTTCGGGATGACCCGGTGTTTTAAAATTTCCACAAAGAGTAATATAAATTATAAATAATGAGCAGCTCGGTTCACGATAAATACGAAGCAGTTATTGGGCTTGAAGTACACGCACAGTTATTAACAGAAAGTAAGGCTTTTGCCCCGGTTTCAACAGAATTTGGAGGATCACCCAACACACAGGTTTCCCCACTTTGTTTAGGACATCCCGGAACGCTGCCAGTACTCAACGAAAACCTGGTGCGCTATATTATCAAGATGGGGCTTGCTACCAACTGTGACATTGCCCGTAAATCAATTTTCGCCCGAAAAAATTATTTTTATCCTGATCTTCCCAAAGGGTATCAGATCTCCCAATATGACACGCCCATTTGTCACGACGGACATATTAATATTGTAACTGATGGAGTGGATAAGAAGATCGGTATCACACGTATCCATATGGAGGAGGATGCCGGTAAATCTATTCATGACCAAGATCCTTTTAACACATTAATCGACCTTAATCGAGCCGGTGTACCCCTTATTGAGATTGTATCAGAGCCTGATATTCGGACGGCGAAAGAGGCGTACGAATATTTGAAGCGTATCAAGCAGATTGTACAGTATTTAGAAATCTGCGACGGAAATATGGAAGAGGGAAGTCTGCGCTGCGATGCCAATGTTTCGGTCCGACCGAAAGAACAAGAAGAGTTCGGGACAAGAACGGAACTCAAGAACATGAACTCCTTTCGTAATGTTGAGCGAGCTATTGACTTCGAAATTGAACGGCAGATTGACCTCATAGAATCGGGTGATCAAGTAGTGCAGCAAACGTTACTCTGGGATGCCAATAAGTTGGAGACTCGTACAATGCGTTCCAAGGAAGAGGCACATGATTATCGCTACTTTCCTGAGCCGGATATTCCGCCGGTCGTGGTAACAGACGAGATGCTTGAAGACATTAAGGAAGAGCTGCCTGAGATGCCTGACGTGCGCAAGCAGCGCTTTATTGACGAGTTTGAGATGAGTGATGATGATGCGCAAACTCTGACTGAAGATCGGTATCTGGCAGATTTTTATGAGGAAGTACTGCTCCACGCTGAAAATCCTAAAGCAGTTTCCAATTTGATATTGACTGAGGTGTTGCGCACGTTAAATGATCGTAGTATTGGTATTCAGGAATTTCCTATCTCCGAGGAGCGGTTGGCAGGACTAGTGGAGCTAAGGGAAGATGACAAAATCAATTCCTCGGCAATGACAGAAATTTATAATGCAATGCTAGAGGAGAAAAAGTCTGCTGAAGAGCTGGCAAAAGAAATGAATTTGGTGCAGGTTTCTGATACTGATTTCCTGGAGCCTATTGTTGATGAAGTTATTGAACAGCATCCTGATGAAGTGGAGCGTTACAGAGATGGTAAGAAGGGGTTGATAGGCTTTTTTATTGGACAGGTTATGCAGCGTTCGCAAGGAAAGGCTAATCCGGAAATGGTGCGTGAGATGATCTCGAAACGTCTGGATCAAGATTAATATAATTATCAAAAATCAAAAGGTTTATTCCAATAAGATTATATGCTAAGCAAAGTTAAGTATTTTTTTATTGTCCTGGTTATCGGGGTAACCAGTTGGGGATGTTCAAGCGAGACAGAACCTAAAACGGCACACGTTTCAGGTAGTTTTACGGTTTCAGATTCTATAGATTCGAGCGGTGATTTTTCAGGCATTGGCTTTACCATCATCAAAAAAGATTCTGCCAATGCGGATGCCGATACCCTTTACCATGCCGTCAGCGACTCTAATGGTAGCTTTTCAGGAATGGCAACATTTCAGGAGAAACGAAGGTACCCTTTAATAATAAGTCGGAATAATAGGAATCTGGCTCGAAGTGGTGTTATACTGGCCGAGGACGATTCCGTTTTTATTACCGGCCAGCTTCCCAACATCAGAGAAACACTTAATATTGTCTCACGCGAGCATGATGCATTGAGCACCTATCAACGATTAGGCAAAAATTTTAGGCGCGTTATGCAAGTGGCGCGGGCCGGACAGCTCAAAGGAGATACCCTGCGGGAGGAACTTCAAAAATGGACTGATCTGTATTGGCATGTTTATGAGGA
>CAYNKF010000123.1:0-7185 GCA_964397705.1 uncultured Balneolaceae bacterium
GTAAATCACGACCAATGGTCTGACGAATAACCCGTGGACCCGCAAAGCCAATAAGCGCTTCAGGTTCAGCAATATTGAAATCACCGAGCATTGCAAAACTAGCTGTTACCCCACCCGTTGTCGGATTTGTCATCAGGGATATATAAGGCACCCCCGATTCTTCAAGCTGTGCCAACTTCGCCGACGTTTTGGCCATCTGCATCAGGCTCAAAACGCTTTCCATCATACGCGCGCCGCCTGATTGGGAAATGATAATAAGCGGCTTTTCATTTTCACGAGCATGGTCGATCGCCATACCAATACGCTCACCTACGACCGAGCCCATACTACCACCGATAAAATTAAAATCCATACAGGTAATCACGACATCCAGCTCATTCATTTTGCCAATGCCAACGCGCACAGCATCTGTTTTACCTGTTTTTTCCTGATACTCATCGAGACGGTCGCTGTATTTTTTGCGATCTTCAAATTCCAGCGGATCGGTGGGCACAATATTTTGACCAATCTCCTCAAATTCTCCTTTATCAAAAAGGAAAGAGAGATATTCGTCGCTCCCGATACGGAAATGATAACCACTCAACGGATCTACCCAGAGGTTATCCTCAAGTTCCCGTCGGTGCACCGTTTCCCCAGTTTTAGGCACTTTAACCCAAACACCTTCGGGCATTTCTTTACGCTGATCGGTTTGTATATTCTTGTCCTTACGTTTAAACCAAGCCATGTATGTCCTAATTTCGTTTTAAATGATTCACAAAAATAACGATTCTGCCTTGAAGCTAAAATCTTTTATTTAGCCAGTCTATTTGCCATAATCAATCTGCACCGATTATAAGCTGAGATTTTGACCAAAGAAAATAGCGTTTAGAAATAATCGGCTCGTTGTATGCCAATAACTTCGAAAATTTGGATCATCAGCAAATAACACAATATTACCCTCTCCTTCACTTCGAACTACGATGGCAGATGTACCGCTGACTTTTTCCAGGTTCTCGTCATTGATATAACCTCCTACAAAGGGTTCCTCTACATACTGGGCAACCGTTCCGTAGGGATTTTCACTTTGCTCCAAAAATAAACTGCTATTTTTTATAAATAACTGTCGTCGGTCTGGCACCCCGAAGGCAATGGGATTCGATGGGTCGATATCAGCTTTTAAAATCGTTCCCGGAATGGTGTTCGCTCTCCATCGGTCTGACTGTTCTTTGTAGTCATAGCGTTCCTTTGACTCAGTGGTATCCTCTGGAAACGTCTTAATTAAATCTTCGCTGACCAATTCCTTTTCAATAGCCCATTTGGAAGCATCTTCATTCGTAATGAGCACCCCACCATCTTGCACCCATCGATTCAGCTTTTCAACGGCATCTTCATTCCAATCACTATAATTACCATCAACGAGCACAATGGTATTATATCGCTGCAAATCAGTTCGGGGAAACTGCCGGCTTCGAATTTTTGTAACCTCCATGCCCACATGTTTATTAAGCAGAAACCATACTTCTCCAACTTCGTAACTACTGGTTCCCTCTCCCACTACCATAGCTACTTCAGGTTTATCTATAGGGCGAATATTTGTACTACCCAGATCAATACCTGATGGTGTCATTCCGCTTTCAACAGAGTAAAAAGTAATATTATGTTCCTTCGCCACAGACCGCAATTTACGGTATAGTTCAGCGGGGCGAATATCTTGTTCACGCACTGAAATCACAATACTGCCATACCCAAATTCCTCATTAGTATTGGAAGTGATTTTTGCTGTAAACGGTTTGTGTGCAACACGCACAGTCAAATCTAAAGCCAGCAAATTATTAAGAGCAGGTGATGCATTAAAGTCCGACCATTTCAGCAAATAGGCATAGTCTGACGATCCTCCCTTAACTGTACCATTACGCCCGGGAAGCTCCGAAATTTGATTTCCCTGAAATTTTCGAAACCTATCCGACTCCATTTCCTCATACTGAATGCCATATCCATGCACCAGCGACCAACCTGTAATATCATAAAAAACACTGTCGGGAAATGAGGTATTGGCTTCAAAAATGTCATGGATTACCCGGTAATGGATCTGATCTGTAGGTACCATATAGCTGCTGCCCGCTTCAAATTGTTTTCCGTCTTGCTGTATATCCGAATCAACTTCGTACACATCAAGACGGTGTTTGAGCAGCAGGTCCAAAAACTTTTGCGTCAGCGAAAGATCATCGGAATCCCCAAAAACATATGCTTCTGTCGATTGTGACGATGCTTTTTCAAGAGCCGATTGGAAAAAGTCTTTCTGATATTCGAAAAGCTTTTTCTTTTCGTTGACGGCCGCACGTACGGTAGCAATACCTGTTTGTAGATGCTTGCGGATAGTTGACCGAAACGTGACTTCCCCGGCATTACTTTCCTGAACCAGTCCCCGCGAACTACCAACTTCAAAGGTAACTCCTACCCCTCCCTGTATATCGGGATAGGTGGAACCATAAATAGGAGAAATATTGTCAAAAACTTCTTTGGTCCAATAAAGCGCCCCAAGTTCATCAAGAGCATCGGTTTGGTACTCTGCCAGCAGCGGATTCATGACCTCGTAGTGATAGTCGGGAATAATAGGATTCCAGGTCCGTACCGGCTTGGTCGGCTCTAAATAATATGTACTGTTGGTTCCCATTTCGTGAAAGTCGATCTGCACGTTGGGATACCACTTATGATAAAAATCGATGCGGTTTTCGCTCTCCTTCTGGGTTACAGCAAACCAGTCACGGTTTAAGTCGTGCAGAAAATGGTTTGTTCTGCCGCTGGGCCAAGGCTGATTGTGTTCGGCATCAGCCGGATCGGCAACCGTTGGAAACGATTTGAAGCTGTTGTGGTAGTGCGCGGCACGATCACGACCATCAGGATTTTGAGCGGGATCGATATGAATGACAGATTCATCCAAAAAATCCGTGGTTTCTTCACTTTGATTAGCAAGCAAATAATAAGCTGTCAGCATTGCTGCCTCACCGCTTGAAGTCTCATCACCATGCACACTGTAATTCAAGGCTACAATTGATTTATCTTCGTCGGGATCCAGACCGGGAGCCTCCGGATCAAGCACTGTTAGATGATCCTTCCTAATACTTTCAAGATTGGCGTGATTTTCCTGGGATGTAATCGTCAGCACTACTTGCGGACGTTTTTCGTAGGTTTCCCCAATAACCTGGAAAGTAGCCTCATCAGACGTACGGGCCAACTCTTTAAAATAAGCAACGAGCCTGTCGTAACGGGTATAGTGAGTCCCTATTTCGTACCCCAGAAACTGTTGCGGGGATGGTATTTGTTCATCAAATTCGGCTTTATCAACGTTGGGAAAGTAGTAATCATTTTGCGCAATCGCGTTACCCGGAAAAAGTATTCCAGCCGTAAATCCCAATACTGCTATTATTCCTAATATATCTTTCATGCGTGCTTTCATTTTTGACTCTGCTTTAATTGCTCAAATTCATTTTCAGTAATTTGGAAACACCTAGAATCCAAATCCCAAAATAGCTATTTTAACTAACCTGATTCGACGTGTAATACTTTGGTTCAAATAACTCTGGATCTTCTACCTGATAAAAATCAGAAACCCCGGATTGATATAATCTAATAAGTGATTTGGCTGTTATTGAGTCAACACCAAATGTATTGGCCTTACTCAATATCTGCTGATCAACTCTATCTAATCCTGTACCAATAACAGCCTCTCCGCTACGCAACATCTTTTCGAATGCATTAATCGGAATCACTTCAACTTCATCCTCTGTTGATAATTTCCCCTCAGCAAAAGTAAACTGCTGGTGATATACATGCACGCGCCGGGCATCAATAATACTGTGGATATGCTTTGCTTTCGGATCACCTTGTTGCGCCTGCATCGCAAATGAAGCCAGTGTATTTATACCAACCAAGGGTACGTCCGTCTGAAAAAGCAAGCCTTTAACAGCACTGGCACTGATACGCAATCCCGTGTAAGAACCTGGCCCCTCACTTACCAAAACAGCATTAAGATCCTTGATTTCGAAATCGTGTTCATCCTTCAACTGTTCTATAAAGAGAAAAAGTTGCTCAGAATGTGTGCCCCGTTGAGTTGTCCTTTGCTCATAAACATTACCATCCTCATCGTAATAAGCTACAGAGCATACATTGGTCGCCGTTTCCAAAGCAAGCAGCATCGTCAAATTCCCTTTATTAAAAGATTTCTGTTACACCAATATTACCCTTTAAAATAGCTGTTATTCTTCAACAAGCCATGAGCTGTTACTGAGTTCTACCCATCGGTCATACAACTTGTACAATGATGGAAAATAGTCTGCAGAAAAATTCCGTTGATCAATATTTATCTGATATCGGTAATTGAGTTGTCCAGTAGTATTGTCATATCGTTCAATAAACTCAGCACCGGAAAACATAATCGTTCGGTCATCATCAACAGCTACACTGTAGCCTTGGGGTAACTCAATTGAATATGAAAGGTCCAGCTTTTCGGGTGCATCAAGCGTAATGGGCAAATTACGATCAGGACCTGAAAATGGATTTTTATTCCTGTATCCGACAACCATGGGACTAAAATTGAGACCATCGGTAAAACTCGTCGCATAATTCTCTATTTCAAAATCAGCCGACAATTCAATTTGCTGGCCGTATTTCTCTGCATTTTTGACTACTCCATTTGAAACACTCATCTGAGGATATCCATCAAATAACGTTTTGCGCAAGATCTCCCTGTCATTGTTTCCATCCGCTTTTTGCTGACGTATTAATTGAGCCGGATACCCTTGCTGAACAGCATTTACAGTTCCGGTAAGTCTACCATTCCGTTGGAGCCGTCCATCAATTTGAACCTGTATATCAAAAAGACTTTTATCAGGATTAATATCAATCCATTCATAATCATCTTTTTTGAGTACTAACCCGCGACTACCATAAGTATCAACAGGAATCAGCCCCGGCTGACTATACGCAAACCCGGCATCCATCAGGTATGATTGATCTCCAATTTCTGACCGCACCATCATGCCGTTAAACTGATAAAAAGAAGGGAAATCCATATTAATTTTTCCGGATTTCCGGGTCGAAATTAGAACAGGATGAGCCTTAATACCTGCAGCCCGGAGCATAGCAACAAGGGTCTGGTTGATAGCTGCCTGGCTCGAAGATTCTCCCGCCAGCACTTCTTTTCCTGTAGTTTGGCTAAAGGCCGTATGCTGGCCTGAAAAGTTAATACGATTATTGAGATAGTGATAAATGCTGTCCTGAATCTGACTTTCAGGTGTGCCATCCAACGCCGCTGCTATTGAGTCGCCCGATACTTTTGCCGCTTCATTTTCATTAATTGACTCCCAAGGGTCGGTTTTATCCCGAATCCGAGCAACAACAACTTCCCAGTTATTTTCGAGCTGCTGACGCGGAATCCCAAACTCACTCAACAAAAATTTAATTTTCCCCCGGTAATCGTCCAGCGTAGATATATAAGCTTCTTCTTTGATAGGAGGAATATCCCGCGCTACCCATCGTTCAGTGACAATAGGCTGCGGCTGGGGAATGGTAAATACTTTGGGGACCGAACTGGTATCGGTATACACCACATCATGTGTTATAGTGCCATCAAAATTTTCAGTGTACGACTGATATCGCAAGTACTTGGGATACGTAATCGTGAGCTTGGCATTATCCGTGGGGACTTTGTGGGAAAGATAAAAGTCGGGCAGCTCCTCGATGTAACGCCGTTCGATCGTATAGCGATATTCAATCACTGCTCCATCCTCAACAGCAGGCATAGCAAACTCTTTGACGCTATAACGTGAATTAATGTTGATCGTACGAATATCCTGCTCCGACAAAGTCGCACGTTTACCGGAAGGCAGGTAAGTATGAGCCTCAAGCGAAGTAATGCGCTCCATATCATTCTCAAAATAATACGGTATCGCAACAACAGAGGCTCTCCGGGCCGAATCATCAAAGACTTTAATTCGAACATGATGCTCCAATACGGCAATTATTGACTCATTTGCCTCTTGAAAAGAAACATTTAGCTCTTTATTGGTAATACGATAGGGCGTATCATTACTCGGTTGTTGCATCAGAAACAGTGAGTCAGGTATGCTACCAAACGTTGCATCTGGCACATTTTGTGCTGAACCCCCACCAATACTAAGCAGTAGAATAAATGTTGTTAGAAAAAATCGATCCAAAAGAAATGCTATCAATTCATATTTAGAACTCAATAACGTATAACCAGCCGTTTCATTCTGTTATTAAATATCATTAACCACAAAACGGCCGTTATTGTATATTGCCTCAGCTCGCCCCTTCAATGTTTCTCCTAAATAAGGAGAGTTTTTAGATTTGGATCGTACTGTTGATTCACCAAATGTCCACTCTTCATCTACATTAAAAAGGGTCAAATTCGCCTTAGCCCCTTCTTCAATTTTTGGGATATCCAGATTCAAAATCTCACGCGGTTTTTCTATAAACTTTGTCAACAATGTTTGCAGATTAAGTACATCCGAATCCAACAATCTCTTTACACTGATACTCCATGCCGTCTCCAGACCAATAATTCCATTGGGCGCATAAATAAATTCCACTTCCTTCTCCTCGATCGCATGAGGCGCATGATCGGTACATATCGCATCAATGGTCCCGTCAGCCAGACCCTCTATCATCGCATCAACATCTTCCTGCGTACGTAGCGGAGGATGCATTTTTACGTTCGTATCGAAATCACGTCGTTCTATTTCTTCGTCTGTTAAATCAAAATGGTGGGGACAAACTTCTGTTGTTACATTGATGCCTTCAGCCTTTGCCTGGCGCACCAGATCCACCGCCTTCGCCGTGCTGATATGCGCCACATGAATATGTCCTCCGGTAAATTCGGCCAGCAAAATATCGCGGGCAATCATGGTTTCTTCGGCAATGCCGGGCGTTCCGTCAATTCCAAGCCGGGCCGACACTTTCCCCTCATGCATATGTCCCGGACGCGAAAGCTTCAAATCCTCCTCATGATTAATAATGGGCATCTCCAGCATCGAGGAATATTCAAGTGCCACACGCATTAGTTGCGAATTATATACCGGATCACCGTCATCACTAAACGCTACGGCACCGCCTGCTTTCATATCCCCCATCTCGGCAATCGACTTGCCTTCACGCTCTTTGGAGACACAACCAATGGGATGCACA
>CAYNKF010000124.1:0-7179 GCA_964397705.1 uncultured Balneolaceae bacterium
TGACGATGAGTTGATAAACTGGACTAAAAAGTACACCCGGGAAAATGATATAGGGAAATCTCGATTTGAGTTTCAGATGCTTTACGGATTGCGCCAGGGTACGATGGAAGAGTTTGCGGCCAACGATTACAATGCTCGTATTTACGTTCCTTTTGGTACCATGTGGTTTCCCTATTTCAAGCGCCGTCTCATGGAGCGAAAAGAGAATATTTGGTTCGTCCTTTCTACATTATTTCAAAAATAATATGGGGATCTCACCCGAAGTACACCGCTATTTGATTGCCGTCTTGTTCTTAATAACAGGCATATTCCATTTTATAAAGCCAAAGTTGTTTACCAATATTATGCCGGATTATATTCCCTATCACCTGGCAATGGTGTATATAAGTGGGGTGGCAGAAATAATGGGCGGATTGGGTATTCTGATTGAGAGAACCCATTTATGGGCGGCCTGGGGACTAATTCTACTGTTGATTGCTGTATTTCCTGCCAATATCAACATGACGGTTGAATCAATTCAGAAATCGGGATATACATCACTTTTTAGTTTGGTGACTATTATTCGGCTGCCCCTCCAATTTGTACTGATCTACTGGGTGTATTGGGCGTGCCTCCGTTGAGTGAGATGGCAAATGTGAAAAGTGAAACGGAGGTTCTGTCTTACCTTTGCCATTTCATGTCTGCCTCTTACATTAGGTATTATGAAAAACTGGATAGAGAATAAGCACTACACGTTATTTATACCGATTTTTCTTGGAATAACCCTGCTTTTTATTCCGTTGGTTGGCGATTTTCATATTGAGTCTGCCATACTTGTTTCTTTAGTGGGATGTTTTTGGGGCGGCATTAAGGCAAGTAGCCAATCAGCTGAAAGAGATTTTTATGTTGCTCTCAGAATTACAGGCTACCTTTTTTTGATTGGTTTGCCATTGCTTGTAAATGCTCTGTTAACAGGTTGTTTTAGCATTCATGGGATGGCATTTTGGGTATTATTTCCGTTACCAAGTGTCTTCTTTGGATATGCGGTTGGCCGACTAATTCGCAGTTTAAAATTACCGTATACCAAACTAATAACAGTTTTAGTGCTATTATTTATAGGAGTTGGTATTCTATTGATTGAATTGTTGACCTATCCGCAGGTCTATTTTTTCAATCATGTTTGGGGTGGTTGGCCAGGTCCCATTTATGATGAGGTGGTGAGAATAAATGGAGCTACGGTTTTTTTCCGAATGTTGACATTGCTTTGGGCTGCTCTACTGTGGCATATTCCGGATTTAGATAAAGATCGATATACGAAATGGATTGTAGGATTTTCAGCGGTTGCAATATTGATTAGTTATACTCAGCTAACCGAGTTTGGGGTGAATTCCCCACGATCGTATTTGCAAAAGGTATTGGGCGGACATCATTCTACCGAGCACTTTGAGCTGTATTACGATCAGCGGCTATACAGTAATTATGAGGTCGACTTACTGGCAAAAGAGCATGAATTTTATTTTGACCAAATAGCAAACAAGCTGGATTTACCACCCAGAGATCCAGCGCATAAAATTGAGAGTTATCTCTACGGTCATGCCTGGCAAAAGAAGCAGTTGGTCGGCGCCAAATTTACCAGCTATGTGCCGGTATGGCTTGAGCAGGATCAGCTGCATATTGCCAAGCAGCAGATTCAGTCAAGTCTCAAGCATGAGCTTGTGCATGTCATGGCCAAAGAATTTGGTAATTGGTTTAATGCAAGCTGGAGCATTGGATTAATAGAAGGTATTGCCGTAGCTGTTGATGGAGGACCCTCCTCCACGTCAACCATTCATCAAGTAGTGGTATCCGAAAAGCCATACCCTTCGGCAAAAGAACTGCAAAGGGCGTTTTCGTTTTGGGGATTTTACGGTGGGCGATCGGGCGTAAATTATACAACCAGCGGTTCGTTTGTGCTTTATTTAATGCAAAACTATCCTAAAGATTTTTTAAAGGAAGCTTATCGGACGGGTAATTTACAACAAGCGTATCAAACGGATTGGCAAACATTGGCCAATGAATGGTATGCAGTGCTGGATACCGTTGAGGTGGATTCGTTGGATCAACAGGTTGCGCGTCGTATTTTTGGGATGCGATCGTTATTTGAAAAACAGTGTCCGCACGTAGTTTCTGATTTTGCCACGGCACATGACAATTATCGTTTTTCACTGGCAAATCAAGATACGGTACAGGCGTTGCAGTTTTTAGATCGGGCGTTGGTGGAAGCGGATAGCGCTGAACCAATAAAAACCGAGTGGAGCTATCGCAATCTGGTCGACGGACGTGCTGAAAAAGTACGTCAAGCGGCAACGCTCAGCGATACAACCGTAGATTTACAGCTTCTTTATGCGGATGCCTTTGCAATGACAGACAACCGGGAGGAGGCGAAAGCACACCTTTCAAAAGGGCAGAAGTTGTTTGCCGAAAAACCTGATTCGTTGCTAAAACCTGCCTTGGAAACACGGAGTGATCTTCGTCAATGGGAAATATATCGTCAGTTGACCTATGATAATATTTTGCCAGACTCTACAACTTTTGGTGAGGTGCTACACCGGACTAAGGTTCGAACTATACGAAAGGCAATTGAACAGGATAGGTGGGATAAGATGAAACTTTATGCAGGACAGCTATTGGAGGAGTCACTGCAGCAAAAATATTTTGATGACTATCAGCAACTAATTCACCACCTGGCATTTCAAAATAACATGAATCTGGCTGAACAGCTTATAAAGAAGCTAAATGAATTGTCACTGCGGAACCGGTATCGGGAGCGAGTGCAACAAGAGCGGGAATGGATACAGTTTTTAAAGGGTAATAAAGATTTTTGATTTCAAAGGTCGTGGCTTTTTGTATTTTGCTACAGATAAGTCTATCAAACAAAAAAATACGACGATGAAAAAGTTATTATTAGTAGTTTTGTTGATGGGTTGGGCTGTTACGGGAATAGCCCAGGATAGCAAGGAAATGGCTGAGCCGGAAACGTTTACGATGGAGCAGGGAGACACGACCTATGTGATGCAAAAATATTTCATGGTGTTTTTGAAGTCGGGTCCCAAACGCAGTCAAACCAAAGAGGAAGCCATGGAGATTCAGGAGAAGCATTTAGCGTACCTGCAAAAGATGGCTGAGGAGGAGAAAACAAGCATTACCGGTCCGATGGGAGATGACGGTGAAATTCGTGGTGTCGTTGTTTACAATACAGCCACTGCCGAAGAGGCAAGAACCCTGGCAGAGGGTGATCCGGCGGTAAAAAATGGACGTTTGGTAGTTGAAGTTCATCCCTGGTGGGCCGCCAAGGGATCAATGCTAAAATAAGCATAGCTTATAATGAGAGAATATACGCTGTCATTTTTGGAAGCTAATATATATTCGCTGTTAGTATACATCCCAATAATTGTGGGATTCTATGTGCCCTATGGATTCTTATATGGATGGTCGGCCTTTGGATTGGATATTGTACAGGTCGTGAATAATCCACTAATATTTTTAGCAGCTGTATTTATTGGAATTGCTGTGCACGAGTTGATTCACGGAATAAGCTGGTGGTGGATGGATGGTATTCCATGGGAGAACATTCATTTTGGATTTAAATGGGCCGTTTTAACGCCTTATGTTCACTGTCCCAAGCCCATAGAAGTAAGGAATTATCGTTGGGGTGTTGCAATGCCCGGCATCGTATTAGGGATTTTACCCTATGTAATGGCACTGATAATGCAAAATGGTTGGTTACTGGCATTTGGGTTATTTTTCACATTGGCCGCCAGCGGCGATATTTTAATCCTTTGGTTATTGCGTAATGTCGGAGACGGTAAAAAGGTGAAAGATCATCCTAAACTGGTGGGTTGTCGGGTAGTTGATGAAAATTTAAATATTTCTAAACCATGAGTGAAGAAAATTTTGTTTCTCATACGGATTTCATTGAATATCCAGTTCAAGAGATGAGGGAGCGTGCCCGCTCATTTTATGAAGATATGAAGCGACGTCGGACAGTCCGTGATTTTTCGGATCGAGAGGTGCCAAGAGAAATTATCGAAGATTGTATTCGAGCAGCGGGAAGAGCTCCTAACGGAGCCAATAAGCAGCCCTGGCATTTTGCGGTGGTTAGCGATCCACAGGTAAAGAAACAAATCCGTGAAGCGGCCGAAGAGGAGGAACGGGAATTTTATGAGCGACGAGCTACTGATGAATGGTTGCAGGCATTGGCTCCTTTGGGTACCGATGCAAGCAAACCTTTTTTGGAAGAGGCGCCTTACCTTATTGCTATATTTTCTCAGAGTTATGGGATCACTGAGGAGGGGGAAAAGGAAACCCATTATTATGTGAAGGAATCAGTAGGAATTGCTACCGGTATACTGATTACGGCTATTCACAAAGCGGGACTGGCTTCACTGACTCACACGCCAAGCCCAATGGGATTTTTAAATGATATTCTGGATCGTCCAGAAAATGAAAGGCCTTTTTTATTGTTGGTCGTTGGTTATCCCCAACAGGATGTCAAAGTGCCGGATATTGATAAAAAATCGCTGGATGAAATTTCGAGTTTTCACTGACCCGGTTAATAAAGGATATAATCTAAAAATTGGTCTGATGTCTTGGGTTTAATAAAATCAGAATAAAAAATATATTGGCGTAGGATATTATTGAACCGCTAGAAAATAAGATTTCAACGGTAATACAGATTCATAATATTGTCAGAAGCTGATAACAATCTTCTAGAGCGGTATAGACTAGCATTGGATGGAGCCGATATATGTATTTGGGATTGGAAGGATATAGACAAAAAAGAGCAGTGGTGGTCCCCAGAATTTTATAATATCCTGGGATATCAAGAGGAAGAAATTGAAGCGAATATTGACAATTTCAAGTCGTTGCTCCATCCCGATGATGTAGATAAAGTATTTGGAGCTATGAACGATGATCTTAATACAGGAGCTCCAATATCTTTAGAATATCGCTTACAGACCAAATCCGGAGAATACAAGTGGGTTCAGGGTTCCGCCAAAGCCACATTTGATGAGGATGGAAATCCTACACGCATGGCGGGAAGTATTATTGATATTGATAGTCGTAAAGAGGCGGATCTGCAATTACAAAAAGACCATAATCTGTTGCGTACTATCATTGATAACATCCCGGCCTGTGTATATGTAAAAGATCTGAGTGGACGAAAGGTGTTGGCGAATCGTTCAGAGTATGAATTATGGGGGTTTGACAGGGAAGAAGAGATGTTGGGAAAGAGAGATGCAGATTTAAGTAAAGAGGGAATTGCGGCACTTTCGGAAAATGAGGACCGCCAGGTTTTGGAGACAGGGGAACCTATTAATGACAAGGATGCCTATACCGAAATTAATGGCAAGGAATATGTGCTTTTGGTTTCCAAGCTCCCATTGAAAGACAGTAACGGGAATATCGTAGGATTGGTTGGTATCAGCAATGATATTACCGAGCGCAAAAAAATGGAGAATAAGCTGCGCGAACGGAACCAACAGCTTGAAAAGCTCAACAATATGACGAATAAAATTTATTCGGTTGTTGGGCACGATCTTAAAACACCACTGTCATCAATTTTGGGGTTATCGGATTTATTGCTCAGTGATATGGAAGATTTAGAGGATGAGGAGGTCTTAAAAAAGAATCTGAGCATTATCCGGCACTCTGCCCTAACGATGTCTGATCTTTTGGGTGATCTGCTAAACTGGGCACGCATCCAAACAGATGACTTATCCCTCAATAATAAACAATTCTCAATATCCGAAACGGTCCGGGATACTATTGATTTACTTGCGATTACGGCCGAACAGAAGGGGATTAGCTTAGAGTTTAGTAATGAAGAAGTGTTTCAGGTACATGCCGATAAGCAATTGATTACTACGATCATCCGAAATTTCATATCCAATGCGCTTAAATTTTCTGATGAGGGCGATACTGTGCTGGTAGATGTTGAGCGCGATGAGAAGCACTGGCACGTATCTGTTAAGGATGAGGGAGTGGGTATTTCTGAGAAAAACGTAGATCGTCTTTTTGATAATCGCAAGCATCCCCAAGAAGAGGGGACTCAAAATGAAAAGGGCAGTGGTATTGGCCTACGACTTTGTAAAGAACTGGCTGAGCGGCACGGTGGTCAAATATCGGTTGAAAGTGAACTCGGTGAAGGCTCAACTTTTACCTTAACGATCCCAACTGACAAGGATTAAAGTAGGAGATCAGGCAAAACGATCGGCCAACCGGTTAATGAGATATCCGCTTTCTTTAAGTGCCTGGGATGCAAACTTGCCAAAGAAATCGGTTACAGACTCAAACTCCTTGATAAAGCCTTCCTTGTCATCATCTTTAACCATCTGAGCCAGCTTTTCGTTGTGTTCAATAAATTTAAGTAGCAATTCCCGACGCTCCTCATTAGCAAAGACGATATCAGCATAAAGCTCAGCACTCTGGGCAAAAATACGTCCAGTCATCATTAGTTCGGCGCGGTATATGGGCGAAGAGTAATCGAGTATATCCTGTGGTTTTAGATCATAAGTTTTCATAAATGAACCGTGTGTGAGTGCCACAAAATGACGAAGTCCCTGTACCATATTCATCACGTGGTCGTGTTTTTCGGCGTCGGCTTCTACTACCCGCATGCCCCATAGTTTGGATTGCTCAATAATCCACTGTGAAGCATCAGCATTTCGTACCGGGCAAGCAACCATTAGCTGTTTGGAGAGGTTATCCACATCAGGACCATGCATAGGGTGTAATCCTAAAACGGGGCCGTCGTGGGCTTCCTCCATGGCCTCAATAGGTTCAGTTTTATTACTGGTAAAATCAGCCAGAATAGTTTCAGTCTTTAGCTTTGGTGCCAACCGCTCAATGACTTTTACTGTTACATTAATGGGGACAGCAACGATAGCCAGATCAAGCTTGGGGGCAATTTCTTCAAGTTCGTGCCAATTGTGCTTGTCAATTCTATAAACATGGTGGCCGGTTTGCTCGATAATGCGAGCATAAAGACTCCCCATGCCGCCTTTGGCTCCAACAATTAGAATGTGCTTTGAATCTTCGGTAGCTCGTGGAAATTCATTGGAGGATTGGCTTGCTCGCGAGGAAGCCATAATCATCCGCAAAAAATCTTCGGCCCAGTCGGGATCGAGATCGTGCTGAGCCGCCATTTCACGAAACTTT
>CAYNKF010000125.1:0-7150 GCA_964397705.1 uncultured Balneolaceae bacterium
ATTCCGTAATCCAGCCCCAAGCGCACGTTTTGTACATTGTCGAACCCAAAGAAGTTCTGAATAGGGTTAGTCGTTGCTATACCAAAACTATGCATGATAGTAACGTTTAGATTGCCAGCTGACAGATGTTCTGTTGTGGCTTGAGAAATCAGGGTAGGGGTCCAGAATGTTTCTACCGGTTCTACAATATTTACCCTTTCTCTTTCCATTTGAGCTACGCTTTGCATCGAAAAGAGAAGTAAAATTACAGGTACCAAGTAAAATTTTAGTTGATCTTTCATAGCTTATCCAAAAATTAATTGGGAGTTAATGTGGCAGAAATGGATACGTCAATTTTTTCACTCACACGATAAAATAAAATCCCTGGAGGTTTAATATTGTAGTCTGTCATATTAAGCGTCCATGATGCTTCAACAAGTATCCCTTTTTGTACTTTTTTAAGTATTCCGGTTATTGTTGTCTGTTTTGAGACGCCATGAACTGAGAATTTACCTTCTACCGTAACTTTCTGAGGTTGTTCGCCAATGGGCTTAAAATCCGATACTATCTTGCCATAAAATTCGGCAAATGGATATTTCTGGGCTTCAAGTGTTTTCAGCATGTCGTTATCTCTTTTGTCAATACCGGTTTTTAAGGTATTGACGTCTACATAGAAATCTATAATGGAGTCAGTTAGTGTTATTTTGCCAACAAGGTGGTCAGACACTCCTGTAAAAGAGTGTAAGGGCACTGACGAGTCAAATTCCACATGACCCGATTTCGTTATATAGCTCTGTGATAAACCGGATATGGGGACTGCAACAATCCCGAGAGCAAAAAGGAAGCTGAGTAGTATGTGCTTGCTTTTGTTCATTAATAACTTACTGTGTATTGCAAAATATGATTAATTATCGGGGGCACCGTCTGCTATCCAAGCTCTGATGGAATCGATATCTGCCTGAGGTAGTGGGTCACGCTGATAGGGCATACGTTGTCCGATCTGAGGATTTGGCTCAATTTTATCAACCAGCGGACTTTCGTCTGGATTACCTTCATTTATAACATTCTCTCCATACTGGTTACCAACACTATTCATAGCATCAACATAAGTACTCAAATTAACGCCGTTTACTTGTGTACCGGAATCATGGCATCCACTAGTTGCACAAGAGGACTGAAAAATGGGGGAAATATCCTGAGAGAAACTTACATTTCTATTTGGATTGGGGTCTGGGTCAGGATCCGGATCAGGGCCGGTACTGCTTCCATCCCCACCGCAGGAAACTAATACTAGAGTTAGAAAACCGACGCATGCTGTTATATAAAACCGGTAATTAGTTATAAAACGGATTTTATCTTGTTCATCAGTGATGAAAAAAGACATTAAATATTTCATTGGTAACCTCCGAATTGACACTTTTATATTTTAGTGTTTATAGTCTTAAAAGATGTTATAGTTGACCGATATGAATGAACCCATTGAATAGAGTTTAACATTTGCCCATCCTACTTCTCGCACCGGCACTTTGATAAATGGTTCAACGCGCAAACTTATGTGCTTTCTGAGATCCATTTCATAACCCACAGAGAAAACAGCGTTACTCATCCAATGGCGGGTTCCTGTTCGTTCTTGCCAGCGTTGCTGTTGACCGGTTGTGTAACTGTTATAATTGAACCGATAATCTTCGTTAAGCATGATGTAGGAGGAGACTCCACTGGTAGCAAAAAGTCTTGAATGGTCGAAATGTATCACGTTGTATTTTAAACTTATTGGAATATCAATAAGAAGACATTTGCCAACTGTTTTTGATGGTAACTCTCCGTAAGACCAATATCCCTCAGGTGGATTATAATCGTTGCCACTGGCTGTGTATTGCACCTTTGAATGTATCGCACCAACAGATAGGGCAAGGTTTTTGGAAATATTGTATTCAACAGATAAGCCTATTTTATAACCGGGATCATAGAAATTGGAAATTCCACCAACAGTACTCAAGTCCGGTCCTCCCATCAGCCCTAGGGTAAGTCGGGGTGCTTCTCGTCCGGGAAACCGATTCTGAGTATTGAATCCAGTGGAACTTTTTGGACCCAGATCATCACTATTAGATGTTGATTTGTCAGTGGTAGTGGGCGGAATTAATTTATCAGCATTGTATGCAAGTGTTTCAACATCATGACTAAGATCTATGGAAGAAAGTTTGATACTGTCCGACAATTTAGCCAGAGCTATAAATTTCTGGTTTGAATCTAAAATGGCGAATTTCTGCTTCGGGTCTTCATTTGATACCTGATCGCTATGTGAGCTTTCCCTTTTAGATGAATTATCAACAAGATTACCTGAACGCTGCTCTGTGTTTAATTTGCCGTTGGATTGACCATCTGATGGATCGGGAGGAAAAGAAAAGTCAAAAAGCCCATCTGGCAATATTTCAATAGGACTATTTTGAGGATTTGTGATCTGTTCACTTTGTGTTAATTGTTTATTTAGCTGATCAATTCTTTGCTGTTGCTGATATGTATAATAGGCCAAAATAGAAAGCAGTAATATAACTGCAGCTGCTGCTGAATAACGTTTCCAATAACTTTTACGATAATTGGTCGCTTCCGCTGCATCGAGTCTGCCTTCCAGTTTAAGCCAATCCTCTTCCTTATATTCTATATCGTATTCCCGAACCTTCTTTTTAAAGAATTCCTCAAGGGGATCGTTATGTTCTTGGTTAGTCATATTCTTAGATAAAATTTTTCTCTACAATCGATTGCAGGTTTTTTTTGGCTTTAGCCAAATTCGATTTAGAAGTGCCAACTGCAATATCAAGCATGTCTGCGATTTCCTTATGCTTAAATCCTTCAATTACATAAAGATTAAAAACCGTTCTGTAAGCGGGCGTAAGCTCTTGAACCATCTCTATAATCTCATCATAAGACATACCACTTAGTACTTCCTGATTCCGAGCAGGCTTATGGTTAATGGATTGTAAATCCGTTTTCTGGAGCTTGTTTTGATTTTTGTGATACTGATTGATAGCTGTATTTACAATTATTTGTCGAAGCCAGGGTTTAAAGGGACGATCAGGATCATATTTTTCAATATTGGTGAAAACCTTCATAAAAGCGTCGTTTAATACTTCTGCTGCTTGTTCTCTGGAATTGGCATACCTCAGGGTGATGCTCATGCCATAGGCATAAAACTTTTTATACAACTCTTTTTGACTTTTCCGCTGCCTTTTTCGGCAGCCTTTTATGATCTTTTTGATCAAAACAGAACCTATCCCGTTAATAGATTTTTGGTACCTTCTATTTAATGATACAAGACTTTAATGGAAAGGGTTGCCTCGAAATATTAAATAATTTGATGGGAGAGAAGGCGAGAACAAAATAGAAGCTCCCGGCCGATCAAAGCCGGGAGCTCTTTCTTTAGGGCATTTGGAGCTAAGTAACTCCAAATTGTTGCTCTTCCATTGATTATTACGAATTAATATTTGCAATGTTGCACGAGAAATGAATACAAATTTTTGACAGTAAAGATTGTTATTCCTATAAGTGAGATTGTATATTAGGCACTCAAAAATTCCAACAGAAATACTTATATGAGATCCGGAAACCCAACAATAAGCGAAAAAACATTCCAAAATATTGATCGAACTGCCGTTTCATCAGCAGAAGGCAGCATGACGGTGAGCGGTACCATAAACAAAACCGGAATGCTCTTTTTAATTCTTTTGCTGGGAGCATCCATAAGCTGGTATCAGCCATCACAACTGCTTATTTGGGGTGGAGCCATCGGTGGATTTATCGTTGCCTTAGCTACTATTTTTAAAAAAGAATGGTCTCCGTTTACAGCTCCCATTTATGCTGGATTAGAAGGGCTGTTTCTGGGTGGCATTTCAGTTATGTATGAGGCTGCCTATTCAGGAATAGTCTATAATGCCATTTTATTAACTCTGGGGGTATTTGCAGCTATGCTTTTTGCGTACCGTTCCGGGTTGATAGAGGTGACTCAAAAGTTTAGAACAGGAGTTGTTGCCGCCACAGGCGGTATATTCCTGGTTTATATGGCCAGTTTTGTATTAAGCTTTTTCGGAGTAAACATAAGTCTTATCCATGGTTCTGGACTTATGGGTATCGGCTTTAGCCTTGTTATTGTAGGCGTAGCTGCTCTTAATCTGGTCCTTGATTTTGATATGATTGAAAAAGGAGCCCAGGCAAATGCTCCCAAGTATTTTGAATGGTACACCTCATTTGGTCTGATGATTACCTTGGTCTGGTTATACATCGAAATATTACGACTGCTTGCCAAGTTACAACGACGATAAATTTGAGCATTACCAATCTATTTTGACTAAAAAGCGTTTTATACCGTTTTCAGGCAATGAATTTATTTTTGGAATGCTGATTCTCCTTGCCACTATATTTTTTGTGGCAGAATCGCGCTGGTCACGCCTCTTTGATTCTCATGCCATTTCCACAGAAAAACCGGTACATATTTATTTTGAGGAATCAACGCAGCTAGATGAGTTAACCCGAATACTAATGGATTCATCTCTTATTAAAAGCGGAGAGGAATTAAAATGGGCGGCAAATATTTTTGGATGGAGAAGATTCCATAAGGGTCATTATTTAGTTGATGGACCTTTGGAGTATGACGCTTTTTTATCAAAACTGGCACGGGGCATGCAAGATCCTGTTTCAGTGACTATTTTACCGGGCAGATCTAAAGCGGATATTGTGAGCAAAGTATCGAATCAGCTTAAATTTGATTCCCTGGCATTTGATAGGGCGATTAAAGATTCTACTTTTCTTGCGCGGCAAAATTTGAATAAAAGGGATGTTATTGGAAGATTATTTCCCAACACTTATTCAGTTTACTGGACCATATCCCCGGAATCATTTTTTGAACGGATTTTAAGTGAATTTAATGAGGCCGTAATCGAATCCTACCAAAAACAACTGAAGGAGTTAGATCGATCGGTTGATGAAATAGTTACTTTGGCCTCAATTATTGAATGGGAGGCCCGTAATAGTGAAGAGAAAAGGGTTATAAGTGGACTGTATTGGAATCGGTTAAACAGGGGCATGCGCCTGCAAGCGGATCCCACTGTCAATTTTGCTGTGGGAGAACGCAGGAGACTTTTGTACGAAGATTATCAAGTTGATCATCCTTATAATACCTATTTATACCGCGGTTTACCACCGGGGCCCATTACCAATCCCGATTTAGCTTCCATCAGAGCGGCCGTTTATCCTGAAGACCATGAGTTTTTGTACATGGTAGCAACTCCAAATGGTGAGCACGCTTTCTCAAAAACGTTTGAGGAACATAAACGAAAAAGTGCTAAATGGCGAGAATGGCTGCAAGAGCAATATCGCATCAAGCAAAGGAATGAGCGAAAACAGAACGGGAACTAATTCGACTCTAATACCGGCCGGATTCCATTTTCAGAAAACTCAAAGATCTTTACCTCTTGGTTGATGTGTCTGCCTTTAAAATTGATATTGCCTATAATTCCCCTATATAATGGTTGTTCTTTCAAAGCATTCTTTAGGTAAGATGGATTTTCAACACGGTTAAGAGTCTCTAATACGTATGAAGCAACATCATAGCCAATCATCGCAAAGCGATTTGGTTCTGTATCAAATCGTTGTTTAAACATTTTGTTGAATTGCTCTACCCGAGTACTTTTTTGATCAATATAGTAGCTCTCGGAAAAATAAATCGGCTGATTTTTTAGCTGAATTTCAGGTATATCAAAATTACCCCATTCCTGCGAACCCAGCACGGGAATATTGCTTCCTTCGGCTTCCATATCTACCAGTAGCAATTCGGCAAGGGTAGAGGCAGCCTGACCTGTAAATGGTGCATAAATACCATCTAAATAGTGGTAATTGTTCAAACTATCTATTTTGGCGCTGTCTGAGGTAAAGAACTTCGTATAATCCGTTAGATCGTATCCCTTTGATTGTAAATCTTCCACAAAAAAATATGAAACGCTAGCACCCAGCCTTTCAGCTCTGTCCCTGAATGCAAAAGCTGAGGCTTCACCTAAAGAGTTTTTTTCAGCTAATACAGCCAACGTATCCATCTGTAAGTTCTGGACTGCGTACTCGGCCATTTTACGCCCATGAGAGGTAAACGTTGGATTTGCCTGATACACGTAAGGATTGTCCAAATTCAATGAGTCTGAATTAGCCAGAGGGGCTACCAAAGGAATCTGATACTGCTCAGCCAAGTCAGCCATTTTGAGAGCCGGTTCCGAAAACAATGGCCCGAGCACAGCATCTGCGTGATAATTCCAAGCCAAGTTGGTCATTGCATGTCCGGCGGAATCCATATTAGCAGCGGTATTTTGGTGCCTTATAAATGCTTTTTTATCAGTATGCTGCTGATTGAATTGTTCTGCAGCTAAGACATATCCAAAATGTAACCCTCGAGATACCTGAAATTCAGAACCTGAATCGGAGTGAGAGGGCAGAGCAGCTCCAATATTATAAACGATTCCTTTAGGTGCTCGAACTTGACGGCCGTATCTGCGCTCTGTTGCGTAGCTTACAGAATCAGCAATAATTTCGGATAACTCACGCATGGCCGAACTTGCAGTATCAATTTTTGAATGAAGAAGTTGCGAATAGAGAGTGCGGGCGTTTTCTAAAGACACCGATCCTATAGCCGTTTTAATCAGATCGTATTTAACTTCCGGTAATTTTGCCTGTTGGAAGGCCCTTTTTCGCTGATTGAGAGTTAAGAAACCTAAAATTTCGTTGTAAAGCTGACGCCCGTCCGTAACAAGTTGGGTTTTTAAAGATCGATTTTTGAGATCATAAAGGCGACTTAATGCATCCCCATGTAAGCCCATCTGAAAGTCAACTAAGGCAGTGGTGTATTCTGCTTCAAGATAGATTTCATCCTCAGCTTCTTTACTAACCTGATTTAGATATGTTTTTGCCGTCAAGTACTGACCAAGGCTGTAATACGATTTCCCTGCAAATAATCTTCCTTGTGGAGAATTTATATTCTTAAATTCTTGTAAAGCCTGTTCAAAATCTCCTTGTTGGTAATATTTAATGCCCTTGTCTATAGACTGGGCATGAGAATTTTCGGGCAAATACAGCACCAAAATTGCGATTGATAATAAAAGTGCCGGAATTTTTTTTGGATTGGAAAAAATCATAGTTG
>CAYNKF010000126.1:0-7119 GCA_964397705.1 uncultured Balneolaceae bacterium
ATTATATGAGCTCAAGGCATTTGAGACTTCACTGCTGGCATTAATGATTGTGCTACGAAGTTCTAATTTAGCCTGTTCTTGACGAGCTTTACTTCGTTTCAATTGCGCTTTGTTTTGGCCTCTATTAAAAATAGGCTGTGTAATTCCGGCAATCAGGTTGTAGAATACCGAACCCGGCTGAAAAAGATCATCCGTTTGCAGGCTTTGATAGCCGCCTTCTGCCGTAAGGCGAAACGAAGGATAAAATTGGGCCCGGGCATTGTTCGTAAGTTCAAAAGCAGATCGAAAGGAATGCTCTGCTGCAATAATATCGGGACGATTTCTTAGTAGTTGCGCCGGCACTCCGGTAGCAAGTGAGTTTATAGGAGACTGTTCTGCTAAGCTGTTACGTTGAATACTTCCGGGAGCTCGGCCAAGCAATATGCTAAGAGCATATTCTTGTTCAGTAATCTGTTGGCGCAATTCCGGGATCGTAACTTCAGCTGCATACCGATTGGCAATACTTTGCTGTAGCGAAACACCTGTTACTAATCCACTTTCTTTTAAACTTCTGATAGCTTCAACATCCTGTCGGCGATTTTTGACGGTTTCTTTTGTGATTTCCAACTGCTTATCAAGAGCCAACAATCGATAGTAGGAATTTGCCACTTGAGCTATGAGCCGGGTTTGCACCGCTCGACGTGTGGCTTCTGCCTGTAACAATGCGGCAAAACTCGCTTGCTTGGCACTGGTCAACTTTCCCCATACATCAAGCTCCCAGCTGGAGCTCATAGAAACCGAATATCGCTCACTGGCTGGAATTGATCCTATCCCTACACCACCAAAACTGCTGGCATTATCAGATTGTTCATTATAAGAGGCACTAGCTCCTAAAGATAGTGTTGGCAACATGCTCATACGACCCTGAAAAAAGTCAGCTTCTGCAACTCGGATTTGCTCGATGGCACTCCGTAGCTGTAGATTATTTTGCAAAGCCTCCCGAATAAGATCACGCAACTCCGGGTCCTTAAATACCTCTTGCCAAGGCATCTCGGCCAGCGTTGTACTGTCCATTTTGACCTGCTCAAAGGGATACAAGTTTTGAGACTGCATTTCCGGCTGCTCGTACGATTTAGTGGCAATACACGACGACAATGAAACCGTAATAACCAATGCCGCTAATAACGTAGAATAATGACGAAAAAACATAGAGTCAGTTGAATAATTTGTAGATTATTTAATCACGGATTTATGATTTTCTCTCTTCGTTTTTTAACGACTTCGGGTGGACCTGAAATCTTCTCCTGAAGCTTTTGAAAAATGATGAAAAGCACCGGTATCACTAGCAATCCAATAAATGTTCCAATGAACATTCCTCCTGCTGTACCAATACCAATAGACTGATTGGCATTTGCGTTAATCCCGGTTGCCAGTGCCAAAGGAAGCAAACCGGCAATAAAGGCAAAAGAGGTCATTAAGATTGGACGGAGTCGTGCTTCGGCCCCGTCAATAGCAGCTTTTACAATGCTCATACCCTCTTCTCGGCGACGCTGAAGACCAAACTCTACCACCAGAATGGCGTTCTTAGCCAAAAGTCCCATCAACATAATGGCCGAAATTTGCAGGTAGATATTATTAGCTATGCCAAAGATGTTGGCAAAAATGAATGATCCCATAAGTCCAATTGGTAGCGGCAAGATTACTGCCCAAGGCACTAAATAACTTTCGTATTGAGCACTCAGGAAGAAGTAGACAAAGAGAAGACAAAGCGCGAAAATTACAATTTCTTGCCCACTGGACTGACTTTCTTCCCTCGTCAATCCGGAATAGGCATATGAATAGTCACCAGATATTTCTTCCTCAAAAATTTCTTCAATCGCCTGTATAGCATCACCGGAACTATATCCCGGATTGGTGGCACCCGTCACCTCCACAGAATTAAAGAGATTAAATCGCGATATATTTTGTGGGCCGTATACGCGTTCGAGATCTACAAACGAACTCAGAGGCGCCATCTGTCCATTTTGATTTCGGACTGAAATCTGCTGTAGACTTTCTTCAGAACCGCGAGCTTCAGCATCTGCCTGTACATATACGCGATAAAGTTTACCAAAACGAGTAAAATTGGAAACGTACAATCCACCGTAATACGATTGCATGACATTCATAATTGACTGTACGGAAAACCCAGCCCGCTGGGCCTTAGGAACATCAACATTTACCATGTATTGTGGATAATCGGTCTGAAAATATGATGACGCATATTGTATCTCAGGACGTTGGAACAGCTTCTGCTGGACTCTTTTACTTACTTGATCCAACTGCTCAAGCGTACCACTTGCTCGATCCTGAATATTTACCGTAAAGCCGCTGGTGTTTCCAAACCCCGAAATAACCGGTGGTGCAAAAAATGATATATTAGCCTTATTTAAACCCGACGTTTTTTCTCTTAACAAGTTGATTGCCGAATTAACATCCATATCTCGATCATCCCAATGCTTTAGCTTGCCAACAATAAATCCATACTGACTTCCGGATCCACTAAGAAGTCCGAAACCTGATATAGCAAGACGAGAATCGATAACTTCAGTATCTGCCATGATCTGATCGATCTCAGCCATCACATCTTTGGTCCGTTCCAGTGAAGCCGACGGCGGCAGACTTACATTGGCAAAGAACGTTCCCTGGTCTTCATCAGGAACAAAGCCGGTAGGCGTCGTTTGAAACAGGAAGCCAAAAATTCCAATAGCAGCAATGACTACCGCTACGGCCGCCCAAGCATTGCGCGTAAAAAAGCCCAATACCTTCCGGTAACGATATTTTCCTACTTCAAAAACCGCATTAAAAGCGATGGCAAAACGATCAATAAATGACTTCTTTTCACCGATTTGTTTTTGCTCAGGTCTAAGGACCAAAGCACATAAAGCAGGACTTAACGTCAGGGCATTAACGGCGGATATGATAATGGCTGTTGCCAGAGTAATACCAAACTGTTGAAAAAATACCCCCGTAGATCCCGTTATAAACGTTACAGGAACAAATATTGCTGCCATTACCAACGTAATGGAGACGATGGCACCTGCAATTTCATCCATTCCCTCAATAGCGGCCTCCATTCCGGACTCGGCTCCCTCCTCCAGCTTGGCATGAATAATTTCCACCACAATGATGGCGTCATCCACTACAATTCCAATCGCCAATACCAACGCAAACAGCGTTAATAAATTGACGCTATATCCAAATATGTTGAGGAAGAAAAAGGTGCCGATAATAGAGACCGGTACAGCAATAGCCGGAATTAAAGTTGACCTCCAATCTTGTAAAAACACAAATACCACAATGAATACAAGGATAAAGGCCTCTAAAAAGGTCACAAATAACTTATTGATTGATGCGGTCAGAAAGCTGTTTGCATCAAATACGGTAGTATATTCGATATCGTCAGGGAAATTTTCTGATGCTGCTTCAATTTCGGCTTTCACATTTTCGACCACTTCCTGGGCATTGGCGCCTGCTGTTTTAGACACAAACATTCCCACACTTGGTCCACCGTTGGCAGTACTGTGAACACTGTAGGTCTGCGATCCCAACTCCACCTCGGCCACATCTTTAAGGCGAAGCATCTCCCCGTTCTCTGATCCCTCACGAATAATAATATCCCTGTACTCTGGCGCCGTTGAGAGGCGTCCCTTGTATTTCATGGTATACTGAAAAGCCTGTCCACTATTTTCTCCAATAGTTCCGGGCGCCGCTACAAAACTCTGATCATTCAAAGCGACTATAACATCCGAAGGCACTAAATTATAAGATGCCATTTTATCGGGCTTCATCCATATTCGCATCGAATAGGTATTGGCACCAAATGCATCAGCAGTACCCACTCCATTTACTCGTTGCAGGCGCGGGATCAGATTAATGCGGGCATAGTTCTCCAAAAACGTACCGTCGTGAGTACCATCAGGACTATACATGGTAAAAATTAACAAGCGGCTCGTCTGCTCCTTCTGAGTGGTAACACCGGTCTGTGTGACCTCCTGTGGCAATAGATTTGAAGCCTGTGAAACACGGTTCTGCACGTTTACCGCAGCGATATCCGGATCTGTACCAAGCTCGAAATAAACCTGGATTTGAGCACGTCCGTTATTACTGGCCGTGGAACTCATATAGGTCATCCCTTCAACACCATTGATCTGCTCCTCGAGCGGGGCAACAACACTGTTTAATACTGTTTCAGCATTAGCACCGGGATAGGTCGCAGATACCTGAATAGTTGGCGGAGCAATGTCGGGATACAGTGAAACAGGCAGTGCGTTGTAGCCCAGATATCCCAGAATAACAAGAATAATTGAAATAACCGTAGATAATACCGGTCGCTGTATAAATCGTTTAATCATTATATCACAATTATAAACTTACAAGAACTTAAATTTGGTAGGGTTTATTCAGTAGACTACAGAGCCTGGAATAAACTGTCTGCATCAACAGGGTTTGGCTGGATCTTAGTACCTTTATCCAACTGACCAATTCCAGAGCTTATAATACGCTCTCCTTTTGATAGCCCTTCATTAACAACAAATAACTGTTTCGTATCTACAGGCAGTAAGAAAATTTCCCGACTTTCAACCGTATTGCTGTCCGTTACAACATATGTAAAACGTTTATTTTGAATTTCGTAAGTGGCCCTTTTAGGGATGACTATAGCGTCATCCTGATCAAAAGGTATTTGTACATTTCCCGACCCGCCACTTCGCAGAATTTCCCGGGGATTGGGGAATGTAGCACGAAAAGAAGCCGACCCGGTTTCTCTGTCTATCAATCCACTGGCCAGTTTAAGCTTACCTTGATGCTCATATTTCGTGTTATCGGCAAGCAACAAATTCACCTCAGGCATATCTGCCACCTTTTGCTGAATTGTTTTGCTTCCTTCATCACCCGATACGGTTTGCGCCATTTCCAACAGCTCACGCTCACTCATGGAAAAATAGGCATACACCTCTGAGATATCAGAAACAATTGTCATTGGCTGAGCAATAGAACTATTGACCAAACTTCCGATACGATACGGAATAGTTCCAATAATCCCGTTAACAGGACTTTTGACCTTTGTATATCCCAGATTCACCTGAGCGTTTTTTAGTCGGGATTCTGCCTGGGCTAAAGCAGCCTTATTGGATTCTAATTCATTTTTAGCGGATTGAAGCTGGTATTTACTCACAATATCCTTGTCTACCAGACTTTGGAGACGTTCAACCTCATCCTCGGCTGTACTAACCCGTGCTTTGGCCGCCTGTATATCAGCCTTTGCGGACCGCACCTCCTGTTGATACTCCTCGTTATTCAATGTGAAAAGCACCTGATCTTTGGATACCCAATCGCCTTCATCAACATGCATATCTACAATATAACCGGGCACGCGAGGACGAATTTCAACCGTTTGTTTCCCTTCCAGTGTTGCCGGATAGGTACTTTTCAATTCAATACTACGGGGCTGAAGATCAAGAACAGGAAATTGTTGCACTTGTTGCTGGCCTCGCTGTTGACTCGCATCTCCACAAGAAAAAATTAACAGAGGTATTACTGATATGATAAACAAATAGGTGATTCCAGAACTGTGTGACTTACTCATGTTACTTTACTTATTCTAATTAATTATTTACTGGCCCTTAATTGATAATGTCAACTATTGATCATTTAAAAATTTATACATTTTTGATAACGCATCTTCAAATTCTTTGGTTTCGATGTTTTCAATTTTACCGGTTATCTCTTTATCAAGTTGTTGATCTACAGTGCGAGCCTTTTCCAAAACTTTAATACCCGGCTTAGTGACTAACAATAATTTTCTTCTTTTATCCTCATCATCTGTTACCCGGGTTACAAAATGGTTTTTCTCTAACCCATCAATATGACGAAGTACTGCTGACTTATCTCTATCGACAATTTCAGCCAATTCCTGGAGAATAAGTCCATCCTCATTATCTAAAATATTAAGGATAAAAAACTGTTCTATGGTTAAATTAATTCCCTCTTCCTGAAATCGCTTTTTTAAACTACGGATAATTTCCTTGACCACATATGCCATTTGGCATCCGGTCGTTTCACAGTACAATTTTTGATGTAAAGACATAGGTTAATATCTGTTCAATAAATAAGATTGCCAAAGATAATGATATTTAGTTGATAACATCAACTAATAAATTGAAGAAATTTACTCCCGATATATTTAACATTCCTATTAATATTTTTAGGATTTTAATACAAAAGGCCCGGTTAATTCCGGGCCTGTCAAAGTATACTATATGGCTCACCATTACTGTTCTTTGTAATGGGTATCCGATAATTCTTTTATGAGTTTAGCGCTGGCTTCAGGAGTTATATCGCGCTGAGGGGTTCCAAGCATTTCATACCCTACCCGAAACTTTTTGACCGTTGCCGAACGCAACAGCGGCGGATAAAAATGCATGTGGAAATGCCATTCGGGATGTTCTTTTCCATCGGTTGGGGCAGGATGGAATCCACCGGAGTATGGAAAAGAAACCTCAAATATATTGTCGTATTTGACCGTAATCTGCTTCACAATATCAGCCAAGCTGTCTTTCTCGGCTTCGGTCATATCGGTGAAACGGCCAAACGGCCGGCGGCTAATCAATAACGTTTCAAATGGCCAAAAGGCCCAGTATGGTACTACAACAACAAAATGTTCATTGGAAACTACTACACGTTCATCAAGATCAAGTTCCAAATCCAGATAATCTGAGAGCAAGGTGTTTCCATGATTATTGTAATATTCGGTTTGTCGGGTCAGTTCCTTGGCAGGCTCATCGGGAATGGTATTCTGTGCCCAGATCTGCCCGTGCGGATGCGGGTTACTGCACCCCATAATTTCGCCCTTGTTCTCGAAAATCTGTACGTAATTGATATAATCTCGTTCCCCAAGCTCTCTATATTCCTTGGTCCACAGATCCACCACATCGCGGATTTGTGAAAGCTCCATCTCGGGAAGCGTCAGATCGTGTCGGGGCGTAAAACAAATAACACGACAAATACCCTTTTCTCCTTTCGCCACCAACAGATTGTCTGTATTGACCTCGTCGGATGGTACATCGGGTTTTAAGGCACTAAAATCGTTAGTAAATACAA
>CAYNKF010000127.1:0-7095 GCA_964397705.1 uncultured Balneolaceae bacterium
CAGCTTTGGTAAACATCCAAATCGAGAATTGCTATTTTTGGGCTATTTTTTTTCGAATTTTGGGATACCGCATTGTCAACCGGTTATCGCAGTAAATGGGCGAATTCCATCCCGATGACCACGTAAAAGGATCATTAGGACGGAGGATGACAGCATTAATATCTAACAAATCAAGTGCTAACTCTTTTGCAAATGTTTGATCAATAATCATATTAAAATGTTTTGTGGTTCTCTTACTAACAAGGCAATATTAAATAATACAAAAAAGTTACTGCCGATTGATTAGCATATTATTAAATAATTTCTAAAATAAATAAAAGCCCATGCATACATAAAAAGGCGTAGACACCGGCCAATAAGTCATCAGCCAAAATACCCCAGCCTCCGGGCAGACTTTGCAATTTGTTTACGCCAAGCGGTTTTTGGATATCAAAAAATCGGAAGAAGATAAATCCAACGAACAGCAGAAGCAGATCTTGTGAAAAGACTCCACTGAAGGAAATAGCGACAAATGTCATTGCCTGACCGGCAAATTCATCCATTACCAGGGGAGAGGGATCGCCGCCCCATTCTTTTTCGCACTCTTCGGATACCCAAACGGTTATGAATGAAAATAATACCGTCAAAAATACCATACCATACCAGGGACTGTATATCCCCATAAAATAGATAGGGAAAAGTGCAAAAAAGCTACCCCAGGTCCCTGGGGCATTAGGTAAAAAACCGGCGTTAAAAAAACTACCGAGTATCGGTTTCAGTTTTGGCATCTTTCTGTAGTGAAAATATTTTTCTGTTGATATAAATGTATTCAATTCCCGAATAAACGGTGATCGCTACGATGATCATCATTAACCAGCTTAAGATCCCTGATTGTAATAGGTCAACACAGTAACTGCTTAGCCAAACATCCGTTTCAATAAATACTCCTACCATAAGTACAAGGTAAAGAAAGAACATCTGGCTCAGGGTTTTGGCTTTGGCTGTCAGGCGGGTATCCATCGTGATGTTGCGGTAATCTGCCAGGACGCGCATTGCAGTAACTAAAATATCCCGAAAAACAATTACACCAATAGCCCACCATGGGAACTGTGCAGCATCAATAAAGGGTAAACAGATAAAACCTGCAAAGGTCAAAAATTTGTCGGCCAGGGGATCTAAAAATACCCCATATTCCGTTTCAGCGCTATACATCCGGGCAATATAACCGTCAAAAAAATCGGTGACCACGGCCACGGCAAAAATACCTACACTTAAAGCACGCCATACCACTTCATCCTGCACATACAGGATTAAGAAGATGGGAGCCAGAATAATACGGATAGTACTTAATATGTTAGGTATTTGACGCACGGCCCAAAGATAGTAATTGTTATAGAGAATTAAATCTTTTTTGTCGTACAATAATTAGCTTCGAAAAGCTGCCAGAGTTTGATATTTTGACCAACGATTTTGTGCAAACATAATTTATTAATGTTACATGCAGTGTCGGATACTATCTATAGGAAATGAATTACTTATTGGTGATACGGTAAATACCAATGCCAGCTGGTTGGGTGATGTGCTAACTGAGGCGGGCATTGATGTGACCCATATTTATACTATTGGCGATGATTTGGATACCATGAAAGGAATTTTATCCGAGGCATTGTCATCAACGGATCTTATAATAACAACCGGCGGACTTGGTCCCACCCACGATGATATTACCAAACGTGTCGTTACGGAGCTTTTTGATTGTGAACTAGTGCTTGAAGATTCGGTACTTGAGTTTATCAAAAAGGTCTTCAAGAAACGCAACATCCCTTTTAGTCAATCCAATTATCACCAGGCTGAGGTGCCTGATTGTTGCGAAGTGCTTTTTAATACGCAGGGTACGGCTCCGGGAATGTGGTTTGATCGCGGATCAGTGAAGCTGGCGGTATTGCCAGGTGTCCCGTACGAAATGAAACACTTGATGAATGAGAAAGTGATTCCTAAGATTAGAGCAATTAATGGAGATACGGAATTTCGCCGGTCTCACTATATCACTACGGCCGGTATTGGTGAAAGTACGCTTAGCGATAAAGTTGTTGGCCCACTTGGTGATGTGTTGCCAAACCATGTTAGTGTAGCCTATTTGCCAAGTCCACAGGGCACACGCATAAGAATTAGCGCCTATGGAAGTTCAGATGAAGAAATTGATGAGCGAATAAAACCTGTTCGTAATCATATCAAAAATAAAGCAGACAAATATATTATTGGGGAAGGCAAAGACCTTAACTTGCCTAGGGTGGTTGGGGAACTTTTAGCTGAAAAAGATCAATCATTGAGTGTTGCCGAAAGTTGTACCGGTGGTTATCTGGCCAATGCAATAACGGATGTACCCGGGAGTAGTCGATATATGATGGGCGGTATTATTGCTTATGCGAATAGGGTGAAGGTAGATCAGCTCGGAGTTTCTCCGGATGATTTAAATGCCTGCGGGGCGGTAAGCAAAGCTGTTGCGTTGCAGATGGCGAAAGGCGTAGCTGAAAGATTAGGGGCCAATTTTGGCATATCTACTACAGGTATTGCCGGTCCGGGCGGAGGAACCGAAGAAAAACCGGTGGGTACAGTTTGGATTGGATTTTGGAGTGATGACGAACATTTTGCAGTAAAGACTCGCTTTACAAATGATCGCCTTATCAATAAAGAGCGTTCGACGGCCGTAGCGTTAGAAATAGTAAGACGATCGATCATGGGAATCGAGGAAATGCCATACGGGCTAAAAAAATATCCGGCTTGAAGCTTAAAAAAATTATATACGTACTTTTTTTACTGCTTGTGGGGTGGCAGACAACAGTTTTTGCGCAAGTTGATTCTACTTCTGTCGACTCCGTAGCACTGGATTCTGCTGCAACGGATACACTTTTTTTGTATTCCCCAGAATTGCCATCGGTTGCTGCAGATACTGTTTCGTTTGATACTACTGTAACAGATACGCTTTTTCTTTTTCCAATGGATGTAGCTTCCTTCCAGGATAGATCCGACCAACTAGCAGCACAAAAAGAGAAGAAAGAGCTTTTTAAGGTAAATCCTTGGGAGTTTCATGCGCCTTTGGGAGCAGAACGAATAGCGACGGACAGCACCTTGCGATGGCAATATTGGCCAGATTGGACTTACAGGCTTAATAGAGAGCCGGGCGTTATCAGTTATCGTCTGGGGACAAATATTCGTTCAAATGCCGTACAGCGCCATGCTCATGAGCCGCGCCATCAGCAGTTGTATTGGGAGGATATTTCCCTTAATGACCCGGTATCCGGAAACGTTAATTGGGAACTAATACCTCAAAATAAAATAGCTGATTTTTACGCTGATGATTTGGGAACCGTGCACGAGTCAAGATTTTACCATCATCAGTATTATATTAACAAACCGCTTTCCAGGCTTATTTACAGTGAGAGTAAGTTTAACTACCGCAACCTGGAATTTGAAGTGAGTCATAATTTATCTCAGCGTACCAATGTAGAGCTAAGCTACTGGGATCGCCGTTCCGGTGGAGAATATAGTAACTCCGAAATTACCGGTCGTCAAATTTACCTTAAGGCCAGTCATCATTTGGATCAAAACAAATATCTGAAGTTAAACTACATTACCAATAATTATGATATTGGGCAGCCTTTTGGATACAATATGTCGGATCTGGCGGCCTTCAATTTCGATCGCTATTCAGCTTCGGCGATTCAGCCATCAGCTACTACAAAGCGAAAAAACAATATTCTCACACTAAATTATTATCAGCGTAATTCAGACAGCACGCAAACAGAAGATAATTTCAGGGCGGGGTTCTTCCATAGAAACGATGAACGCTTTTTAACATTCCCGGGAGACAGTACAGGCTACAGCTTAACCTCGGTGGGGGTCAATGCTCGAAAATGGTGGCAATGGGGTGGTCTGCACCTTGAGACCGGGGCTAAGGCCGATTATTCTTTTAATAAAACACCGGAAAACAGAAGCTTTCCCGCTGACAACTGGACTACAGCAAAAGCTGATGGTAGTTTATTAGTAGATTTTATCCCGTTGATAGATCTGATGGGGGATGCTGAAGTGCAGTTGCGCTCCGATGGTTTTCAGTCGTATCAGATTAATGCCGAGACAGAAATTTCTATTGGTGAATTTTCGCTTATCGGAGGGGCATCTTCAGGCGCTGTTATTCCTACACCGCAACAATTATATTGGAATTCAGATCAGTTTAAAGGAAATGAAGAACTCCAAAGCGAGAAGATACAGGATGTTCGAGGATCTTTGAGTTATCATTTTACTCCTGATACCAAGATTGGTATTCGAGGCCAGCACAAAGAAATTACTGATGGTATTATGATGGCAGACAGTCTCTTTACCAATGTTGGGAAGTATGCCTCACAATCAGCCACAGCTTTTTTTGAGTGGGATTTAAAGCACTTTGAATTTGAGGGTTCAGCTGTTTTTCATCGTTTTGCGGATAGTTATTTGTCGCCCTCCGGTAGCATTCCAATGTCGTCAAAAGAACGGGTTTGGGTAAAGGGAAGCGCCTACTGGAAAGGATATTTATTTGATCGTGCAACGTACGTGAAAGCGGGTGTTTCTGGCATGGCAGCTCCATTTCGCTATCAAGCCGATCATTATAATCCTGAGTTAAACTACTGGCAGTCGATAAGCAATGATCAGGAGCTACCGATATTCAACAGGTTGGATGTCAATATTTCGGCTAGAGTGCGCTCTATCATGTTTATTTTGCGGTGGGAAAATGTGCTTGACGATGTTAGTCAACTCGGCTACTTTGAGACTGCTCGATATCCCATGTCGCAACGTCGATTTATTTTTAGCGTACGGGCACTTTTTAGAAATTAAAATGAGATTGATCCGATGAGTTTAGGTTACGTAGTTAAAGAAGGTATGGCCGGGATTGGCCGGGCAAAACTGGCGGCATTTACTTCCATATTTTCGCTTTTCATTGCGGTTTTGCTGTTGGGTTTACTGGCTAGATTGGGTTTTAATGGGTATGAAGTGGCACAGTCATTAAAAAAGTCGATAGATGTAGAAGTTTTCTTGATGGATTTGGACGAACGGACCACAAATGAGCTATCGGAGCGACTAAAGGATCAAGAGCTTGTTCAGGAGGTTACGTATATCTCCAAAGACAGCGCGGCTGCTGTTTTTGAAAAGGAGTTTGGCTCTGCAGGAAGCTCACTTGCTGATCTAAAATTTTTGCCTGCTTCTTTTAAATTAAATATTGATCCTGATGCACAAATATCACGGGTTGATTCGCTGGTTAGCGAGGTTAAATCATATCGCGGAGTGGATGAAGTACGGTTTAATCAACAACTGCTAAAGCGTATAGAATCAAACTTTCAAACGGCGGCGATGGTTGGCGGGGGATTGGGTATCCTTATTTTGCTGGCTTCAATGATCTTAGTATTTAATACTATTCGGCTTACAATTTATGCCAAGCGGGATCTTATTAAAGCTATGAAATTAGTGGGAGCTACTAATGGATTTATACGGCGTCCTTTTGTGGTTGAAGGTATTATTCAGGGATTAATTGCCGGAACGTTTTCGGTAGGATTGATGTATCTTGGATTTCATTATATCCTTCCGGAGTATATTCCACAGTTAGGAGTGTTAGAATGGCCTTTTGGACGCTGGTATTATCTTAGTGGTGCTATGCTGTTTTTAGCAGTCTTTATGGGTTTTTGGGGAAGTCAGTGGGCCGCCCGAAGGTTTATCAAAGAGACTTCCATTTCTGAATAACAATTACTTTCGTTTATCCTTTACATAGATAGCTTTTGATTGCCCTTCGCCGGTAGAGCGTTCTTCAATCTCAAAGAGATCAATAGCCTTCACCAGATTACCCAGCTTTCGGTACCCGTAATTACGAGGATCAAATTCAGGGGATTGTTTGGCGATATAGCTGCCTACCTGACCGAGATGAGCCCAACCGCTTTCATCAGAGGAGGCTTCAATAGCATTTCGCATCAGATTAACCAGTTTGGTATCCTGCTTGAGTTCATTGGTAGACTTGCGGTGAATAGAGGAATCATCAGATGTTTCTTCTTCGCTGCGAAGTACCTCGGTATAGATGAATTTGTCACAAGCCGCTACAAATGGTTCCGGGGTTTTCTGTTCTCCAAAACCATAAACATATAACCCGGCCTCACGGATACGTGCTGCTAATTTGGTAAAATCACTGTCACTCGAAACAATGCAAAAGCCATCAAACTGATCGGTATAGAGCAAGTCCATAGCATCAATAATCATGGCACTATCGGTAGCATTTTTACCGGTGGTATAACCAAACTGTTGGATGGGCTGAATAGAATGATCCAACAGATGGTCTTTCCATCCCCTTAGTTTGGGGGACGTCCAGTCGCCGTATATGCGTTTAACATTAGCCGTACCATATTTTGCGATCTCTGCAAGGAGTCCCTCTATGATTGAAGGCTGGGCATTATCGGCATCAATTAGAACGGCTAATTTATGTGATGTTTCTCGATCCATAAATTGAAATAACTCGAATTGAATTTGTAATAATAATTTTTACTCAAGAAGATCAATAAGTTACGATATTCAAGCCTAACTCCAAGATAGGGCGACAGGATTTTTACAAGCTTGCTTAAATTTCAAAAGTTTAATGGTCTAAAAATACAAAAAAGAAGAGCAAGTTATATTCCACAGATGACAAGCGGGAATAGATAAATATTTTTCTGATTGAAGCACAGGGTTTTGAAGCATGAGTATCGAAAAAGGCTTTTTAGGGACGATGGAAAAGGATTGCGGCTCAAGAATTAACACTGAGTTAACAATAGACTCAGAAATTTGAAATACATTTAGTCACTGAGTTTCAGCACACTATCACATTCAAAAAGTCAACTCAAAATATCTGAGATAATGGTAAAAAAAATATTAGCTCTCATCCTGTTTGGCGGACTGTTTTTATATTCTTGTGGTTCGGGTGGATCACAACAAGAAATTAAAATTGATGGTTCTGGTACTGTTTATCCCATTACTGAAGCCGTGGCCGAAGAATTTAGAAAAGTAGATCCGGATATTCGAGTTTCTGTTGGCTCATCAGGTTCAGGTGCCGGATTTAGGAAATTT